>RFIM01000123.1 GCA_003695215.1 Chloroflexota bacterium | reverse complement strand
TACTGAGCGGCGAAGGCGTTCAAGTCGGCCAGCATTTCAGCGGCACTTTGGTAGCGCTCTTCAGGGTCTTTCGCCATCGCCTTCATGACGATCTGCTCAAGGGCAGGCGGTATGTTGGGGTTGAAGACCGAGGGCGGCGTGAGTGGCTCGCGCACGTGCTTGAGGATGATTGCCACAGGCGTATCGCCATCATAGGGCAATCGGCCCGTCAACATTTGGTAGAGGATCACGCCCATCGAGTAAATATCTGAGCGCTCATCGCTATTTTCGCCCAGGCCATGCTCAGGCGACATGAAAGCAGGCGTGCCGACCATGCCGCCGCTGAGGGTCATGGTATTGCCTGTGAGAATCTTGGCGATGCCGAAATCAGTCAGCACGACGCGCCCGCCACGATCGATCATCAAGTTGGCAGGCTTCAGATCGCGATGCACCATGCCCTGCGCATGCGCATAGACGAGCGCTTCAAGCGCCTGGCGCATGATATCGATCACCTCAGGGATCGGAATCAGGCTGCCATCAGGGCGCGCCATATAATCCTTAAGCGTCGGGCCCTCGATCAGCTCCATAACCATGAAGTGATGCTTATCGCCGGGCGAATCTTCGTCAGGCGCTTCGGCAAAATCGTAGACTTGCACGATATTGTTGTGGCGCAAGCGCGCCACGTTGCGCGCCTCGCGTCCAAAGCGTTCGGCGAACTCTTTATCGTCGGCAAGGAACGAATGTAGCACCTTGATCGCCACATAGCGATCCAAGGCTGGCTGATACGCCTTGTAGACTTCTGCCATGCCGCCGCGCCCAAGCCGCTCAACGGCCAGATAGTTGCCGAACTTCTTCACAGCTGCAGCTCACATGCTTTGGTTCATACCTAATGACGTAGGCAAGTATAGCGCTACACGCCGCGCCTTGCTATACCATCTTCTGGCCCGACTCGACGTCCTGCAGGATTTCGTTTACACTTGAAGGCGTGTTCTGCACCCGAAAGGAGTAATGGCGCCTGCTGGCTGTGCGCCGTGTGACACATGAACGTTCTAGCTTTACCTGCCCTTCGCCTCACAGCCTTGCGCGATGTGCAAGAAAAGCGCCTGACGGCGCTAATCGCCTCCGATTCGGCATGGTCAGCTTTGCGTGGCACTTTACAACTCCCTTTATTGACCCAAGCACATCCTATCGAAAACAGCCGCGAATTCTTTGAATATCTTGCCGCTAAATTCCCAACAGATGCCGAAATTATTTATGCAGTCGGTGCGGATGAGACAGTGCTGAATGCTGCCAAGTATGTCGCCCAGCGCGTCAAGAGGCCGCTTGTGATCGTGCCTGAGGCGCTGAGCAGCGCTGAGTGCCTGACGCCGTATATTCACCTGAACACCGAGCGCCTGGTCACTGGCGCTGCTAGCGAAGTCATCCTCGATGTGGCCCTGCTCAACCAGAACTTGCCCATCGGCGCCATTGTGGACGTGCTCTCGATCATCACTGCCCTGATGGACTGGAATTATGCCCATCAGCACAACCGCACCGCGCCTGAAGCGCCCTACCGACCTTGGGTAGCCTCTTTGATGGCTGGCTTTGCTGCACAGGCGCTCAAAATTGCTGAAGGCATTGGCAAAGGCGAGCCTGAAGCGACCAATCACTTGCTTGAGCTGCTGTGCTTGACCGTTCAGATGGATAATTTGCTCGGTCATCAGTGCGGCTCGCATGGCACAGAGCATCTCTTTGCACTTGCCCTAGCCCAGCAACCTGAAGGCGCCGCTATCAGCTACGCCGATCGCGTGGCCTGCGGCATTCTGATCGCCTCAGCGTTACACAAAAAAGATGTCGCGCCCTTGCGTAAAGCGCTCGAGAGCGCAGGCCTGCATCCGACTGCCGTGCCAAGTCCTTTGGCGCGCGCTGCCCTGAATGCCCTGCCCGACTTGGCCAAAAAGCATCAGGCGCCATACAGCATCGCTCATGATTTGCAGCCTAATAGCGAGGCACTTGAAACTGCTCTGCAGCGCGCAGGTCTATCTTGAGTTATAATCTGAAGTGAATACTGTATGCCCTGCTGAGGAACGCACGCGATGGCTGCACCAAATATCTGGCTTTTGCAGACCAAACGAGATATTGACGGGCTGATCGCGGCATTGCGCCACGCTGATCCTGTCATACGGCGTGGCGCAGTGGCGGCGTTGCGCGCCTTAGGCGCGTGGCAAGCGGTGCCAGCGCTGCAAGCTCAGCTGGCTGTGGAGAACGACTGGCAGGTCCACGCGGCGATCTCAGCAGCGCTACAGTACCTGGATCATGACCTGCACGTGGAGAGCATGATCAAGAATCGCGATGTGCGCGGTTTGATCAAGATGCTCAACAGTGTGCGCTCTGATGACGTGATCACGGCTTGCGAGGCGCTCGGCCAGCTGGGCGATCGCAGCGCTGTCGAGCCGTTAGTGATGATCTTCCGCAATCTGATGCAGCCTGCCAAAGTGCGCCTTGCTGCAGCTGAGGCGTTGCTGAAGCTGGAGAGCGCGCCAGCTGTGGTCACGCTTTTGGCAGCCTTGCGCCGTGATGATTGGCAAGTGCGGCGCAACGCGGCCGCTGTGCTAGGGCAGCTCAGGGCTGTTTGGGCAACCGAGCCGCTGATCAAGGCGTTGCAAGACCCTTCGCCGATCGTAGCGCGCACAGCAGCTGCAGCGCTCAAGCACATTGGCACGCCTGAAGCTGTTCTAGCTGCCAAGCGCTTCGAGGCCCGTCAATTGCCCGAAGCTGCCAATGCAACGCACAGCAGCACAGGGCGTCTGCGCACGCCAACAGGCACGCTGCAAGCCGGCGATGCCGAAAAGGCGCCTACAACTGCTGCGTCGGCCAACCTGCCTGAGCCGCCTGCCAAGCTGACCGATCGCAAGGTCGATACGCGCCCGCTGCCACCTCTTCCGCCGCCCGAGCCACGCCGAACGGCTGCCCTGAGTCGGTTGGACCTAGCCTCTAGCACCTCTGAGCCTGAAAAACCTCACAGCTCATAAAAAAGCATTGCACCTTTTGGTCACACTGTGAAAAAAGTGTGAAAAGGCGCTCGCTTCATACGCTTATGCCTTATAATGCGATCTGGAGCGCTCAGAGACGAGCGTTCTTCTTGCATGCCAAGTTAAGGAAACATCATGGAACTTCGGCTCTACCTGCAGATTCTGCTCAAGCGTTGGTGGCTAATTGTGCCACTGACCTTGATCTCGCTCACGCTCGCCATGTTCTGGAGCTATTCGCGCCCGCTGGTCTATCAATCCACGGCCACCTACGTCACGCGGCTGGGCGAAGGCTTGACGAGCGTCGGCGATACGCTCTACGCGCTCGATACGTTCACAGGGCGGCAACGCTTGTTTGTGACCTACTGCGAGGTGATGAAAAGCCGCTCAGTGATCGATCGCGCCATGCAGATCGGCAATATCGATCCTGCTGTCATCGACTGGGAGCTCTACAGCGTCAATTGCAATGTCCTGCCTGAGTCGAATGTGATCATGGTCATTGTGCGCGGGCCGAACGCTTCGTTGGTTGGCCGTTTGGCTGAGGCAATTGGCGTCGCAGGGACGGCGCGGGCAGGTCAGCTCTACAGTTTCGTCGGCTTAGAGGAGCTCGATCCGCCTGAGGTGCAAGAGGCGCCTGGCAATCGCGCACAGCAAGGTATCCTCGGCGGCATGGTCGGCTTTGTGTTGGGCGTCGGCTTGGCCTTTGTGCTGGAATACCTGCGCAGCCCTGTGGAGCGCCTTGAGATGGCTTCCATTCGGCATCCTAAGCTCGGCATCTACAATGAGCGGTACTTCCAGCTGCGCTTGATCGAGGAGATCAACCGTGCGCGCTCGCGCAATCGCCCGTTGAGCCTGGCCTTCTTGCGCCTGACCCCGACCGAAGATTTCTCGCTCCTGCCTGAGAACGTCGAGGATTTGCTCTTGCGCGCTGCGGCGCTACGCCTGCAGGATAAAATCCGCGCCGGTGACCTGATCGCCTATCTCGGGCGGCACACTTTTGCGATCCTGCTGCCTGAGACGCCCGGCCATGAAGCGCAGCGCCTGCTCGAGAAGCTACACCAGGATATCCGCACGCACACCTTCAATGTCGACCAGTACATCGCTAATTTCATGGTCAACTCGGGCATTGTCGAGAACAGTGGCGGCTCGTTGGACCTGCAAGCCATGCTGACCAAAGCCAACGAGGCGCTGCGCTTGGCGCGCCAGGAAGGCGAGAACAGCCTGCACTTGATCCGCACTTCGGCGCAGCCCTTCGCCCTTGAGGCCGAGAGCGCCGTGATGGAGCCGCTTGAGGGCGACCCGAACATGCCCTTCACCACTGACGAGCTGGATCAGCTGCTGGAAGAGAGCGCTATGCCGACGGCGCGCACTGTGGAGCTGCGCCAAGAGGCCGCTGACGAGCGCGACAAGCAATGAGCACAAGGACGCTGCCAAAAAACGGCTACGCCGCGCTCAATCAGGGCATCTTCGGCGTGCGTCGCTTCTTGCGGCGCCATGCTACTCTAGATGCACTGCTGCCAATGCTGGTCTTCACGCTCGGCTTGATCGCAGTCATCGTCGCCAATTACTTGATGGCGACGACTGCCTCAGCTTTCCTGATCGCAGGTGGCGTGATCGGCGCTTTCGTAGCGCTATGGGTCGTCTTGCGCCCACAGATGGGCTTGTACATCCTCGCCATCTTCACCTATATGAATCTCTCCGACGCGCTAGAAGTGAGCTTCGGCATCCCGAAGATCAATCAGCCGCTGATCGCGCTGATTCTAGTCAGCGTTTTGGCGAATCGAATCGTCCTCAAACGCAAGCCGCTGGTCTTTCGTGGCGTGGAAGCCTCTATGGTCGTCTACGGCGTTGTAGCGACCATGTCTGTGCTGTTCGCTGCCGCCAATCAATCCGCCGCGCTCGATCGGCTGATTGACTGGTTGAAGGACTTCGCCATTCTGATCATCATGGTGCAGCTGTGCGATGAGGAACAGAGCTTCAGGACAGTCCTGTGGGCGCTGATTCTCAGCGCAGCGTTCATTGCCAGCTTGAGCTGGTACCATACCTTCACAGGCGATACTGAGAACACTTTCTTCGGCTTGGCGAAGTCGGGCGTTCATCAGATCGTCGGTAGCGTAGATGACGTGCGCGTGACTGGTCCGCTCGACGATCCGAATTTCTATGCCCAAATCCTGCTGATGATCTTCCCGCTAGCAGCTTACCGCATGCTGACAGGCACGACGCAAGTGGCGCGGCTGCTCGGCGCGCTCTGCACTGTGCTGATCGTCGGCGCAGCGATCTTCACCTACTCGCGCGGCGGCTTCTTGGCGTTGATTGTAGTGCTTGGCTTGCTGGTGATAGATCGTAAGTACAACTTAGTGCGCACAGCCTTCGTCGGCGCCGCGCTGATCGCCATCTTGTTGCCAATCCTGCCCAGCAATTACATCGATCGCGTCCTGACGCTTGGCGAAGCCTTGCCAAGCAACGCAGCTGCACAAACTGAAGCCTCCTTTCGCGGTCGATCTAGCGAGATGATCATCGCCATGCAGATGTTCACGGAGAATCCGATTCTCGGCGTCGGCAAGCGCAACTATCAAGAGCTATACGTCGAGTATTCCTCAATGCTCGGCTTGGACCCACGCCTTGAGGATCGGCAAGCGCATAGCCTATATCTAGAGCTAGCCGCTGAGATGGGCATGTTAGGCTTGCTCTCTTTTGGCGGCATCCTGTTGATGCTCTTCGTGAGCACAGCGCGCGCGCGCCGCCAATTCCGCGAGCTAGATCGGCCTGACCTGGCCGCGTGGACAGCATCCTTGCAGCTGGGCGTGGTCTCATACTTGATCACCAGCATTTTCCTGCACGCTGACTATGCCCGTTACTTGTGGATCATGTTCGCCTTAGCGGCGAGCGCAAGCGTGCTCTCTGAAGCCATGATGAATCGGCGGCGCGCCTTGCTGCGCGAACATAATCTGCGCATAGCCGCTGCGCGTGTTGAGGAGAAACTCTGATGAAGAAGTTGCCGTTTTTGCTGGCTATCCTAGCCGCTTTCAGCGCCATGGCTCTGGTGTGGGCTGTGCCGCCTGCGCGCCTGAGCGCACTACAGAATCCGCCAACAGCGACGCCTATCACGCCGACCCTCACGCCGACGCCGCGCAGCCTGCTGACTGCACAGCCGACCGCATTGCCTGAGCCTGTGCTACTCGCGCAGAGCATCAGCCTCGCTGCTTTCAATGTGCGCGATATCGAGCTGAGCACGCCACAGAGCGCCAGCCGCTTCTCGTTCCGCGTGCCTGATAATTGGCTGGCAAGCGGCGCCAACATCTTGCAGCTCGATCTAGACTACGCCCTGATCGTAGCCGCTGAGATGGCCACACCTGTGGCACCGCCGCCAGTCGTCTTGCGCGTGCGCCTTGATAATGTGCCAATCGCGACGATCAACCTGCCTGCTAGCGCCACAGGCCGCCGCCTGATTGAAGTGCCGTTGCCCGTCGAGATCATGGGCGACGCTACCCAGCGCGATCACAACATCCAGCTGATTCTCGACGGACGCGATCAGTGCTTGCAAGGCCTCGAATCGCGCCTGCGCATTGCTGCAGCAACCTCAGCTATCGCCTTCCAGTACCGCCTGTTGCCGCCGCCGCTTGATCTCTCACTTTACCCGCGCCCATTCTACAATAGCACGCCTGCCGTGCTTGGCGAGACGGTCGTCTTTGTGCTGCCCGCTCAGCCTGAGGCGCTCGACTACGAGGCTGCAGCCAGCCTTGCGGCCGCCTTAGGCGCTCTGACGCGCAACCGCCTGCGCATGTACGCTGTGCGCGCCGATGCCCTGACTGATGCTGATCGTCAATTGAACCAACTTTGGATTGGACAGATCGGCAAGCATGCCGCCATTGATGCCGCTTACGCTGCAGGGCGCTTCCCGACACGCTTGAACGCTGATGGCAGCTTGAGTGTCGGCAGCACGCGCATCGCGCCCGATGACGGCCTAGCGCAGATCATCTTGAATCCGAACAATCCGAACACAGCGATCATCGCTGTCACAGCGCAGACGGCTGAAGGCTTTCGCAAGGCGATCCAGGTGCTGAGCGGCCCGCCGTCTGTGATTGGCTTGGGCGGCCCTGTGGCGCTTGTCTCGCAAGTCAACGAGGCGCCGACAGCTGATAGAGACGCCGTCTTGGCTGAGCGCGTCACCTTTGCTGATCTGGGCTATATCAACGCGCCGATCTATGGCGCAGGCTTGCAATTCGGCGAGATTGTCTTCACCTTGCCTGAGGGCGTTGTGCTGACCGACGACGCCATGCTGGATTTGCGCTTCGACTACTCCGACACGCTCGCCGAAGCCAACGCAACGCTCACAGTTTTCATGAACGACACGCCGCTTAACAGCACCTTCTTGCGCAATCCGCGCACAGGCGAGCGCATCACACAGCTCAAAGCGCGCATTCCGCCTTTCAGCGTGATCAGCGGCGCGCAAAACACGCTGATCCTTCAAGTCGATTCCTCTGGTTTGGTGGATACGCGCGCTTGTGAAATCCTACCGAACGTGATCGTCTGGCTCCTGCCGCGCCCAGAGAGCGCGTTCTACTTGCCGCGCCGCCCAGACGACTCGCCTGTGCGCGTGCCGCTGCTGAGCGGCTTTCCATCGCCGTTCAATCGCCTGAGCGATCTGCGCGATGTTTGGTTCGTGCTGCCCGAATCGCCGAACGCTGAAGCGATCGGGCAGATGCTGCGCTTGATGGCCTTCTTGGGCAGCTCTGTGACGACCAAGACGCGCTTTGTGCCGCGAGTCAGCTTGGGCGATGTGCCGCCTGAAGTAGATCGGAGCGCTTATCACATCATTGCGCTGGGCAGGCCGAGCCGCAATGCTTTCATCCGTGCGCATAACGCGCTCTTGCCGCAGCCGTTCCAAGCCGAAGGCGATGCGCTGCAGCAAGTGCTGGACTCAGTTGTCTATCGCTTGCCGCCTGGCTATGACATCGGCGTGCTGCAGCTGATCGCGGCGCCTGGTTCGCCACAGCGCGCGCTGTTGATCATCAGCGGCACAGGCGATGTCGGCGTGGAGAGCGCCGTGCGCGCCTTGGTTGAGCGCCGAACCGTTAACTTGAACGGCAATGTGATCTACGCTAGCCCAACCCAGCTGTGGACGATCAACACGCGCACGCGCGAGACCTTCAGCCTACAGCCAACTGCCACTAACGAGCCGCGCCCATTGGCTACAGCTGCTATCGGCAGCAGCACGGCCACACCTGTGCCCGTCTTCACGGTCACGCCAAGCCGAACACCGACGCCGACGCCGACAGTCGCCAGCTGGTGAGCGGCGCCTGCGCGAGACGGATTGTGCAGGCTATGCGCCCGTCTCGCGCCATCATGACCTTACAACAAGGATGAAAAACGTGAGAAACGTCTCTGCTACTCTGCGCTTCCTGAGTGCTCTGCTCATCTTGTGCCTGGCCTTGGCGCTATCGGCGCCGCTCTCGTCCAGCGCTGCCACGCCGACGCCGACTCGGCCGCTGCTCAGCACGCCTATGCCGACGCCTATCGGCGGCGCGCTGATCGCCCAGGAGTTCGCTTTAGCGAGCCTGAATGTGCGCAACCTTGAGATTCTCTCGCCACAAGGCTCAGCGCAGTTCAGCTTTGAGGTGCCTGACAATTGGCGCTTGGCGGGCAACAACGTCTTGTACTTGAACCTGCAGTTCGTGGAGAGCGGCGCCGAAGCAGCTGTGCCAGATATCATGCCTGTCACGCGCTTCGAAATCCGCTTGAACAATCAGCTGATCTACGAGGCTTCTTTCAGCACCAGCATGGAAGCGCCGCAGACGGTAGCTGTGCCGTTGCCGCTGAGCGCCATCAGGACGGATCGGGCGCGCCAAAACTTCGCCTTGGCGATGGATGCGCGCGATCATTGCAATTCGAATCGGCAAGCGCGCATCATCGTCCGCGCCGATCTCTCCTACCTGCATTTCGAGTACGAACGCCTGTTGCCGACGCTGAACTTGGCGCTCTTCCCGCGCCCGTTTT
>RFIM01000122.1 GCA_003695215.1 Chloroflexota bacterium | reverse complement strand
GCTATCGTCGGTTCGCGCCCTAGCATTTGCGTCAAACTGAGCGAGACGCGCCGCAAGCGGTTGATCTGATCGCCCATATGCACAGGCACGCGAATAGTGCGCCCTTGATCGGCAACGGCGCGGCTGACCGCCTGACGAATCCACCATGTGGCGTAGGTGCTGAACTTATGCCCGCGCTGATACTCAAATTTGCGCGCCGCGCGGATCAAGCCGATGTTGCCTTCCTGAATCAGATCGAGGAAGGGCACGCCGCGCCCGATGTACTTCTTGGCCACGCTGATCACAAGGCGTGAGTTCGCCTTGATCAAATGCTCTTGGGCTGCTATACCTTCTTCTACCAGGCGTTCCAGCTCGCGGCGTTCCTCGTGGCCCAGACGTTCGCCATACTCAGCTAGCTGTGCCTCAGCCAGACGGCCGCGCTCCATGCGCTTGGCCAGGCGCACCTCTTCATCGGCGCTCAGCAGCGGCACGCGGCCAGCTTCCTTCAAATACAAGCCGACCACATCGTCCGAGTCAATCGCCTGCTGATAGCCCTCATCCTCGATCAAATCGAGTTCGAGCGCGTCCAGCGCGTCCAGATCATCTAGCTCTTCATCTAGCAGCAGATCGGCTCCCAGGCTCGGCACGTCCGCTGCCATGTTCTCAACAGGCGCTTCGGTCAAGATCGGCACGCCTTGCTGAGTCAGATGATCGATGATCTCCTCAAGCAGCTCGATATTCTGCTCAGCTTCGGGCAACAGTGCCAAAAGATCGTCGTAAAGCACGTAGCCCTGTGCTTCAGCTTTAGCGCTCAGCTGCTGTTGAATGTGTTGTTGTGTCGCTTTGTTCACTACCATCAACATTCCGATTGCTGTGTCTCCTCAGACAAAAAAACCCTACCACAGCGGCAGGGCAACCCACGAGAGCGCAAAGCGTATCGCAGCCTCGACGTTTTAGGGCGCCGCTAGTCCCTCCAACGCACCTGTCAGGGCTGTAATTTGCTCCGCTGAGACCAGCAAGATAAAGCTTGAGCCGTCTCTTTGGACGTAAGCGAGCGTCTGATCAGGTGAGTTGCCGCCAATGTGCAATGTGTATGTTCGATCAGCCACAAACCGAATGACGTATCGTCCGCCGTCTGCCAACCCGAATGCCTCCACTGATGTGCTGTCTATAATACGATTATAGCGCAAACTTGCCAAGCCGTTTAGCAAACGCGCTATTTTGGCCAAGTTGGGCGCGCCAACTCCGCCCGACGCTTTGATCGCCTGCCAATCGCCGGCCGTCTTGATCAGGGTGATTGTAACAGGTTTTTGCGGATCGCGTCGATCTTCCAAATCTATGCGCGTGATCTGGGCAGGCAAGACGCGCGGAAAGACGTACGGAATTGGCGTCGGGCTGCTCTGGGCACTTGGCGGCGCGTGGCGCGGAAACGCCAACGCCGCAACGCCCAGCAAACCGATGAAGATCGCGAATAGCACAATCACTGTGCGCCGTTGTGCGTTGATCATCGCTCAGCGCCTCGAACGCCGCCACCATACCCACAAGCCGACCAGCAAGATGGCTGTTGGCAACACGCCGACTGTGATGAAAGCCGTCAACTCGAGATCGCCGCTCGGCACGCTCAGCGGCAGCTGCCCTGCGATCGGCTCGACCGTGATGCGCTCAAGGAAAGCGACCAGCCAGTCGACCATGTTCGTCCACAAGATTTGCCCATCAAAAGCGACGATCAGGTCGTTGGTCACCCAGTCAGCATCGCCGACCAAGAGCAGGCGTGCGCCCGTGCGCGTGTTCTCAGCTGCCACGACTAACGCTAGCGGGCCAGGCAGATCGGCTGCCTCGCGAATAGCCCGATCAGGGTTGCGCGCCACTTCGCGCAGATCGAGCTTGCCGAACGCCTGCGCGGACGTGAGGTAAATGCGCTCGACGCTCACGTCCGCGGGCGGCTTTTCAGCCACGCGCCACGACTGCGCAATCGGGAAGAGCGGGCGCGCCGCCGTGCCCGTTTGGTCTTTTTGCACAATCGGATGCCCTTCCAAGAATTGGGCAGCGCGCACGTAATACTGCGTCTCATTATATGAGAGCGGATCGAAGACGATATCGCGGTTCGGCTGAACGCCCCACTTCTCCCATAAATATACAGCCAGCGGGCTCTGGGGCGATTGCAGGAAGCGGATATCGCTGCGATAGGCAGGTTCCGCCATGATCAGCACCTTGCCGCCACTCTCAAGATAAGCCGCCACGCGATCGGCCATCTCCTTTGTGAAATCACGAATTGGCGCTAGGATGATCAACGCTGTTGTGCCTTGCGGCACGCCCTCGCGGCTCAGATCGAGCGTGGCGACCTGAATGCCAACAGCGCGCATGCCATCGCGGATGCCTGTGACATCATTATCCAGATTCAGCTCGCCATTGCCGACGCTGAAGAGCACGCGGAACTTGCCACGCGCTTCTAGCTGCAAAATTGCCTCAGCGATCCAGCGCTCGTTCACGTAATCTTCCTCAACGGGTAGATTCGGCAGACGATCGCGCGCCGTCTTCACCTGAACTGTGAAGTTCGGATCAGGCTCGCCTTCCGCGTTCAGGTATGAGACAAAGATGCCGTAGGCGCTGCGCAAGCCGAATTGGCTCGCCAAGAGCGGCTGCGCATCTGGATCAGCGTAGACCAGCCGAATCTTCTGCGGCGCCGCATCGCTGAACAAACGCAGAATCGGCGACTCAAGCGCTTGATTGGTCAGCAAGCGCCGACTGTAGAAGGCCGTGATCTGAATCGGACGCGAGAGCTGTTCGACGATCGGGCGTACATTAGGCTTCAGCGTGTAGTAGCCACGCGAGGTCAGGTCAGCGGCGATGCCGCTGCGCGCCGCCATGCCGTAGACGATCACCACGATGCCGATGAACAGCAGCACAATCAAGACGCTGTTGCTGCCATGAACGGCGCGCCTGCCCGTCAGCGTGTTGCGGAAATCACTCGGCGCTAGCGTCATCCACAGCGCCAAGCCGCCCATGCCGATCAGCGCGCTGATCACCACCAAAGGCGAGAGCTCGCCGCCTGCCAAGAGCGCCACAATGGCTATCAGCAGCGCCAAAGCGCCTATAGCGCTGCTCCAGCGCGCTACGCTCAACCGATTCAAGATGAGCATCTGCCGCGATCTGTGTTCAGAAGCCATGCCGCTATGCGCTCCTTAACGCCAACGCCGCGACTGCACAATTTGCGCTGTCGCCAGCAGCAAAATGCCCGTCACGCCCAAAAAGAAGACTGTATGGTCAAGGCGCACAATGCCGATAGCAAACGAATACGAATAGTTGCTTTGGAAGCTCAAGCTGCGCACGAACTCGGCTAAGGCGCGATTGTTCAGCACGTTACCGACCAAGTCGGCTTGCCACAAGATCAGCAGCGCTGCCATGCCCAAAAACGCTGCCACGATCTGATTCTCGTTCAGCGCTGAGAAGAACAAGCCCACAGCAATCGACGCGCCGCCGAATAACCACAAGCCAATGTAAGCCGCGAAGGCGACGCCGAAGTCAGCTGGATTCAGCCACAGCAGCAGCGCCTGATGGACTAAAGTCAGGCTGATCAGCAATGTATAGTACGCCCAAGCGCCCAAAAACTTACCGATCACGATCTGATAATCTTGCAGCGGCAAGGTCATCAACAATTCAAGCGTGCCTTCGCGATTTTCCTCAGCCAGCAAGCGCATGGTCAGCAGCGGCACGAAGAAGACGCTGAATTGCGCTAGATAGATCAGCGGCAAGGCGGGATCAACAGGCGCGCGTCCGTTGCGCGCAGCCAGATCGTCGTTGAAGGTGAAGCCCATCAGCAAGATCACGGCAAAGGCCACGAAATAGGCGATAGGCGAGCTGAAATATTGCGCTAACTCGCGCCGAAAGATGATCCAAATGTGCCTCATAGCCTCTCTTATGCGCTCTGGTCTTGCTGCACGGTCAGTTCCAGGAATATCTCTTCAAGCGACATGGCCAAAGGGCGCAATTCCAGGAGTTCCCAGCCAGCGGCGCTGATGGCGCTAGCGATGCGCCCACGCACGTCCACGCCGCGCCGTGCCGCCACGCTGAAAGCCTCTTGCAAAGGCGTCACTTCAGCCACGCCCGCGATGTTCAGCAACGCCTTGCGCACTGCCTCAGCTGATGGCGCCTTGCCGACGCGCACAAAAAGCCGTGCGCCTTGCTGAAGCTGATCGCGCAGCGCCTCAGGCTTATCCATGGCCACGATCTCGCCGCGATGGATGATCACCACGCGATCGCAGACTTGCTCAGCCTCGCTCAAGATATGCGTGCTGAACATGATTGTATGCGTCTTGCCTAGGCTGCGCACTAGCTCGCGCACCTCGAGCGTTTGGCGCGGATCCAAGCCGATGGTCGGCTCATCCAGGATCAGCACTTGCGGATCGTGGACGAGCGCTTGCGCCAAGCCAACGCGCTGACGCATGCCCTTCGAAATGTTGCGAATCAGGCTATCGCGGCGCGTGTGCATGCCCACAAGGCGCAGCACATCGTCGGCGCGGCTGGCAGCTTGCGGCACGCTGCGTAGCTCCGCAATATATTTGACATAGCCATGCACGCTCATGTCAGGGTAAAGCGGCACGGTCTCGGGCAAGTAGCCGACGCGCTTGCGCACCTCGAGCGAGTCCATGAAGACGTCATAGTCGGCCACGAAGGCGCGCCCGCTGGTCGGCGGCATGTAGCCGGTCAAGATGCGCATGGTTGTCGTCTTGCCTGCGCCGTTCGGGCCGAGAAAGCCGAGAATCTCGCCGCTCTCAGCCTGAAAGCTGATGCCACGCAACGCCATGAAGCGTCCGTAACGTTTGGTGAGCGATTCTACTTTGATCATAGGCTACATTCTACACAGTCTATGCTCAGCTCGATAGAGAGTTGCCTGTGCAGGTAAATTTTCTTATACTTTTGCCGAATATCTACCAGCGCCTACACCTGGAATTAAGCCATGCCTAAACATCTATCGCTGCTACTGCTGCTTTTTGCAGCCTTGCTGAGCAGCTGCGACTCATCTGATACGATCTTGACCGTCACAGCGCGCGCTGAAGGTACGCAACGCGTCGCTGCCACGCTGACTGCCATGCCGTTGAACACGGCCACGCGCACGCCAACGCCAACACCGCTGCCCAGCGCCACGCCAACGCCATCGCCGACGCCTGAGGCGACCGAAACGCCAACGCCTGAGCCAACAGCGCCTGCCACAGGCTTGAATGGCACGCTCAATCGCAACACAGCCGCGCGCAGCCAGCCTTCACTGGCCGCGCCTGAGATCGGGCAGCTGCTCGCAGGCACAGCTGTCAGCGCTAGCGCGCGCAGCCGCCGCTTCGTCCAGATCACCTTGCCTGAGGGTCAATCGGCCTGGATTTTGAGCGCTCATGCCGATTGGCAGGGCGATCTCGCCCAGCTGCCTGAGGTCGAAGTGGTCGCTGAAGCCGCGCCGACGCTCAGCGCGCCCGACTTCGATCCGCTGCCTGTGCGCAAGCCTGAGACAGCTTGGTTTGGTGAGAGCGTGATTTATGCGCTCTTCGTGCGCAGCTTCCGCGATTCCAACGGCGATGGCGTTGGCGATCTGCGCGGCGTGATCGAAGGCCTGGATTATATCCAGTCGCTTGGCGCCAATACGATCTGGCTTTTGCCAATCTTCAGCAGCCCATCCTATCACGGCTACGACACTCTTGATTATTACACGATCAATCCTGATTATGGCACACGCGAGGACTTCCTGGCGCTGATTCAAGCCGTCCGTCAGCGCGGCATGTATTTGCTGATCGACTACGTGGCCAATCACACTTCTAATCAGCATCCGTTCTTCCGCGATGCGCTTGGCAGGCCGCAAAGTGAGTATGCGGACTTCTATATCTGGAACAATCCTGAGCACACGCGCTATCAAACCTTTGCAGGCATCGGCTTCATGCCAGAGCTGAACTACGATTCGCCGCGCGTGCGCGCTTACATGATCGACGTCGCGCTGCATTGGCTCGATCCGAACAGTGACGGCGATCCGTCGGATGGCGTGCATGGGTTCCGCGCCGATGTGGCAAAAGACGTGCCGCTTGAATTCTGGCGCGAGCTGCGCGCCGCTATGGATCGCGTCAATCCTAGCGCGATCCTTCTGGGCGAGATTTGGGCAGATGGCGCGACCATCAGCCGCTTCCTAGATGGCACCGCCCTAGATGCAGCTTTCCACTTCCCTGCTTTTCACGCGCTCAGCGGCCATCAGGATCGTAATGGTGATGGCATTATCAATGGCATCGGCGGCGCAGCGCCGCTTGGCTCAGCCATGCGCGCCTTGCGCCGCACTATCGCGCCGACCACCTTCCTAGCGCACTTCACGCACAATCACGATACCAATCGCTTGATGAGCATGGTAGAAGGCAATTGGCAATTGGCGCGCGCTGCAGCTGTTTGGCTCTACACCGCGCCTGACGTGCCGACCATTTATTATGGCGAAGAGATCGGCATGAAAGGCGTGAAAGGCGCAGGCAATCCGTATTTCGATGAGTTCCGCCGCGAGCCACTTGATTGGTACGCCGCAGAGACAGGCGCAGGCATGACGCGCTGGTTCAAGCCCGCCAACCGTAATAACGCACCCTATGATGGCATCAGCGTGGAAGAGCAGGATGGCGATCCGACCTCGCTGCTGAGCCTGTACCGTCAGCTTGGCAAGCTACGCGCCGAAAAAGCCGCCTTGCGCGCAGGCAACTTCGCCATTCCGCGCAACGAAGATGCCCTGTATGTGCTTCAGCGCTGGTCAGACGACTCGCTCTATCTGATCGCTATTAATTTTACAGGTCAGACGCAGCATTTTGAGTCAGCCCGTTATCACGTGGCAGGCGGCCTCACCTTTTCATTGCAATCGGCGCAAATCCTGCTGAGCGAGCGGGCTTCAGGCGACTTTGAGAAAGGCTTTGAGATAGAGCGCGGCGGCTTCTTGATCGCACAGCTCAGGTTGCCTTAGTTATACTCACAATGTAAGAATTCAATAAAAATGCTTCACGCAGCTGAAAAAAGTATTGATAATTGTGCCTTTGTAGACTATGATAAAGGACGCATGTGGTGAATAACATCTTGTACGTGAGTGCAAGGAACGCCTTGTGGAGAAGATTACGCCGCGCCTGCCGAGCGGAATGCGCGACTTCCTGCCCGAAGAACTGCTGCGCCGTCAATTCGTGATCGAGCGCGTGGCGCGCGTCTTCGAAGCTTTCGGCTACGAGCCATTGCAGACGCCCGTCCTGGAGCTTGAAGAGACATTACTGGGCAAGTATGGCGCCGACGCTGAGAAGTTGATCTTCCATGCGCAACACCCGAACGGCAAGGAGAAACTAGCCTTGCGCTACGATCTGACAGTGCCCTTAGCGCGCGCTTTTGCCTTGCATGAGAGCAAGCTGAGCTTGCCCTTTCGGCGCTATCAAATCGCCCCGGTTTGGCGCGCCGAGCGCCCGCAGCGCGGCAGATACCGCGAGTTTTACCAATGCGATGTCGACTGCATCGGCGTGGAAGGCATGGAAGCTGATGCGGAAGTGATCAGCGTGGCAGTCATGGCTTTGCAGCGGCTTGGTTTCAGCGATTTCGCAGTCAAGCTGAACAATCGCAAGCTGCTGACAGGCATCGGCCTGTACGTTGGCTTGGAAGGCCCGCCGCTGGCCGATCTTTACCGCAGCATTGATAAGCTAGACAAGATCGGCGTAGACGGCGTGCGCGAAGAGCTGCTCAAGAGCGGCATAGCGGCTGAGCCTGTGGATCGCATCATGGCATTGGTTGGCTCAGGCGCCGAGCTAGAATGCGGCTACGCAGCTGCCAGAGCGCGTTTGGCGCACTTCCGCCAAATTTTGTCTGACGTGCCGTTGGCGCTAGAAGGCTTGGCAGAGCTGGAGCGCGTCTTTAACTACCTTGAGGCGAGTCAGGTCCCTGAGGCGATGATCGCCTTCGATCCATCTATGGTGCGCGGGCTGGGCTACTACACAGGCCCGATCTTTGAGGCAGTCCTGCTCAGCGCCGATCCTGAAGAGCGCGTGGGCAGTTTGGCAGGCGGCGGCAGATACGATGACCTGATCGGCTTGTTCCGCAAGACGTCCTTGCCAACGGTCGGCGTTAGCTTGGGCATTGAGCGCCTGATCGTGCTGATGGAGAAGCGCGGCATGTACCCTGAGCCGCTGCAGCGCACGGTCGTCCAGGTGCTAGTGAGCGTCTTCAATGAAGCGCTGCGCCCTGCAGCATTGCGCCTGGCCAGCCAGCTACGCCTAGCAGGCCTCTCAGTTGAAGTCTTTGCAGGCAGTGCCAAGCTGGGCAAACAGCTCGCCTATGCGGATAAGCGCGGCATTCCACTAGTAGCGCTGCTGGGCGAAGATGAACTGGCTGCCGGCGTAGTCAAATTCAAGCGGCTGCGCGATCAGCACGAGACAGTCTGTCCGAGCGCTGAGAGCGCGCAGCAGGCTCAAGCCCTTCTCTGCATCCCTCAAAATTAGCGTTAGGATCGATTAGAGTTCCATGAGAATTTTTTTTGAATTTTTAGAGGCATGGTCACTTGTCTAAAGCGATGTGAGCTTAGAGATCACAATTCCACGCAAGTCTTAAATTTTATCTGCGGCAAAGTTTGCCTGCCTGGCAGATTGCTTTATTACGAGTAACATGCTATAAACATATATAATCAAAAAGCATTTGAGAAAGTTGAGCTTGCATGTCTGATTATTTTGTGTAAGCCTGCGCCATAAAAGTATTTTGAGAAAGTTCAGCTTGCGTGCCTGACTGTCTTGTGTAAGCCTATTCTATAGAAAGTGTAGATAGCGATGAACAACCGTATTCTGATGGCTGAGAGAATACGCGAAAGCATTGGTGAGAGCTTGATCCTGCTCTCACCGCGATCGCGTAACCGTAACGCCTTGTTGACTGAGTATCTGAGCAAGAGCGATGAGGCGTACTACTGCGCGCTCAATCAAGCTGCCGATCTGCACGGCTTCCTTGAGCAACTGGCCGAAGCGCTGAAGGACTTCGATCCCAACTTCGGCGCCCAGTGCGCGCAAGCAGCTAGCCACAAGGCCTCGCCCGCTGAATGCGCCGAAGCACTGGTGGCTGACCTGAAGCGGGCACAACCAAAGCCGACTTATCTGGTGGTGGATAACGCCGATCTGCTGTTGGCCAACTCGGAGGTCGGACGCGAGGCCCTTCAAGCCTTTTTCGGCCGCCTTTCCGAAATCCTGCCCGACAATCTCAAGATCGTCATCAACAGCCGCTTGCTGGATTACCAGATGTGGGCAGGGATGGTCTACCAGGGTGCAGCTCGCATCGTGGACATGGACAATGACCTGATGCTGAAAGAAAGCTTCTTCGATCCCAATCGCCCTGATGTGGCCTATCTGGAAGTCTACGGCTTGGCAGGTGGCTATGTGTTCGTGAATGGCAAGCCGATCACTACTTGGGATGGTCCGCTACCGCGCAACCTGTTCTACTTCTTCGTGGATCACCCAATGGTGACGCGCAATGAAGTCTTTGACACCTTCTGGCCCAACCTGCCTGTCAAGGAAGCGACGAATGTCTTCCATGTGACTAAGCGCAAGATCAGCGAGCGGCTTGGCTATGAGTTGACAGAATATTCGGGCGGTTTTTACCGTCACTCTGATCGGTTAGTGATCCACTATGACGTGGCCGACTTTGAAAAGACCATTGAGTCGGCGCGTTTGAACCCACCAACCGATCCGAATGTTTGGTACAGCGCCATTAGGCTCTATCGCACGCCATTCCTGTATAAAAACGACATGCCGTGGGTCGCCAAGCGTCGCGAGCAGTTGCGCCTTGCCTATGCCGAAGCGTTGATCGGCATTGCCCGACTTTACCGCACACAAAACGACACTGAGCGCTCAATTCACTTTTACTTGCGCGCCATGCGCGAAGTGCCACAACGCGAGGACATTCATCGTGAATTGATGTCGCTCTACAGCTCGCGCGGCGAGATCAATAAAGCCATCGCCCAGTACGAGAAGCTCTCGGATATTCTGCGGCGCACGCTCGGCATCTCGCCTTCAAAAGCGACACAGAATTTGTACAACAAAATCCGCGCGGGTAAGCTGTGACTTCGCATTAAGAAAATGTGCGCTCCGTGTTAACATGGCACTT
>RFIM01000121.1 GCA_003695215.1 Chloroflexota bacterium | reverse complement strand
TGGCTCTTTCACTTTGCGCTTGGCACATATTATGAGCAGTTAGGCGATCAAGAAGCAGCGCGCCGTGCCTTTAGCGCGGCTTTGGCAGCTCAACCCGCTGCTTCGCTCTATCCCTCGTGGCGCGAGACGGCGCTGCGCCGCGAATTAGCTGAATCCGCCGAAATTCCGCCTTCTATTGATGCTGTGGCGCGCCTTTTGCGCAATGGCGACATGCTAGCAGCTGAGTCGCTTTGGCAGCGCGTGCGTTGGCAAGAGCGCGCCGCTCTGTTGTTCCTGATCGACGCTATCTTGGCATTAGAACACGGCGACCTCGCCCAGGCGGAACGCGCTTGCCAGCAGGTTGAGCGCATTCCGCCCGATAGTGCCGCACGTGACAGTTGGCGCTGGCTTTGCCGTGCCTACCTTGCGCACGTGCTAGGCGATGCTCAAGCCTACACTGAAGCGCGCCAAGCGCTCGATGCCTACGTCCAAGAACCGTTCCACAGCCCAATGGATATCCTGGTCTCGCCGATCGGCTATAGCCTGTTCCAACGCATTGGCATCTCACAGTATCTGTTGCCACAGGTCTACAATCCGCCTTTGCCGCCTACTTTTTACGCGCTGCGCGATCACTTAGACGCATTCACAGCAAGGCAGTGATCTATGCAAGCTATTGCGCGCAAGCCGTCGCGATTCCTGCTGCTTCTGCTGATTCTTGGCGCATGGCTGCGCGTCTATGGCTTGAGCACCCATAGTCTATGGTTCGATGAAACGTTCTCACAGCGCGTGGTCAGCTTGTTCGATCCGATCAGCCTGTTTCAAAATGGCGTGGCTGGCGATGTCCATCCGCCGCTATACTTCGCGCTGCTGTGGCTGTGGGTGCAGTTCGTCGGCGACAGCGTCGTCGCGTTGCGAATGCTCTCTGTGCTGATAGCCCTGCTGGCTTTGACAGCTTGCTATCACTTGGCGCGCCTGCTCTTCAATCGGCGCGCTGCCACGCTCGCCTTGATCCTAGCGGCCTTTGCGCCTTATCAGGTCTACTACGCCCAAGAGACTCGTCAATATGCCTTGAGTTTCATGGCACTGGCTTGGGCAGGCGTCGGTTTAGCGGCCCTATGGCGCGGTAAACACTACGGCGGACTGCTGTATGCGATCAGTGCCCTGGTCAGCCTCTACACGCACTATATCTGCGGTCTGACGCTTGCGGTGTTGCACCTTTGGCTGCTCGGCTATGCGCCGATGCGCGCCAAATGGCGGCAGTGGCTCAGCGCTGATGCCGTGATCGCGCTGCTGTACTTGCCACAAGTCTTCACCTTCCTCAGCCAGACCAGCGCTGTTTTCAGCGGCTTTTGGATTCGACCGCCAAGCGTTCTGGCGCCTGTCTTCTCAGTCAGCTACCTGATCTTCGCAGTTGTGCTGCCCGTGTCGCTGATCCCTTTAGGCGTCGTGGCAGTTTGGCTGCTTCTGGCCGTGAACGTATTGGATATGCGCCGTGTGAAGCAAGCTCAGGTGCGTGCAGCCTGGTTGTTCTGCCTATTAGCCGTGTTCGGCACGCTGATCGCGGCGCTGATCGTCTCGATCCGCGCGCCGATCTACTCCGAGCGTTCTTTTGGCATGATCGCGCCCTTCATGGTTGTGGCGCTTGCAGGCGCTGTAGCCTATGCGCCGCGTCGCTCGCCCGCGCGCCTGCTCTACGGCGCGCTGATCCTCATCTGCCTTGGCGGCTTGATCGCCCACTACACGCCACCGGATTTGCTGCGCCCACCGTTCCGCCAAATTGCGGCTGATTTGCGCGCCCTGCCTGAGCCTGAGCGCGTCCCGATCCTCTACTTGCACGATGGCGCCTATCTGCCCATGACCTACTACGCGCCCGAGTTGATGGCCAACTCACGCTTGGTCTTCACAGAGGCGCGCAGTTGGCTCTATCCGCGCACCTGGGAGCTATTGGGCATCAAGCGCTATAGCCGCGCCGAGATCGCAGCATGGCTGGGCGATTATCAAGGCACTCTACGCGTAGTCTATTATGGCGGCACCTTGCCTGAGGAAGAAGCGACTTTGCGTGCGCTCCTAGCGCGTTGCCCTGTCCAACGCGAGTTAGACTACCCGCCTTTTGTCATCCTGTATGAGGTGCAATGCGATGTTCGATCTGACGGGTAGGGTAGCTGTAGTGACAGGTGGCACAGGCGCGCTCGGCGCCGCTTTTGCGCGCGGACTGGCACAAGCAGGCGCGCACGTGGCTATCTTGGCGCGCCGCGCTGAGCCACTGGCCGCGCTGACGGCTGAATTACGCGGCGCAGGCGCACACGCGCTCGGTCTTCAGGCGGATGTGCTGGACAAATCGCAATTGCGCGCTGCTGCTGAGCAAATCTTGGCGCACTTTGGGCACGTGGATATCTTGGTGAACGCTGCAGGTGGCAATCAGCCGCAAGCGACCGTCACGCCTGATGAGCGCACTTTCTTCGATCTGCCCGAGGAAGCACTGACGTTCGTCTTCAACCTAAATTGGCTTGGCAGCCTGCTGGCAGCGCAGATATTCGGCCGCTATATGGCAGCGCAAGGCAGCGGCGCGATCATCAATCTCTCGTCTATGGCAGCTTTCAGGCCGCTCACGCGAGTCGTCGCTTATGCCAGCGCCAAAGCTGCGCTGAATAACTTCACGCAATGGCTGGCCGTCTACATGGCGCGTGAACACAGCCCGAACATCCGCGTGAACGCCATTGCACCTGGCTTCTTCTTAGGCGAGCAGAATCGCTTTCTGCTGATTGACGCTGAGCGCGGCACCTTGACCGAGCGCGGCGCGCAGATCATCGCGCATACGCCTATGGCGCGTTTCGGCACGCCCGATGACCTGATCGGCACGCTGATCTGGCTCGCGAGCGACGCATCGCGCTTTGTGACGGGCATCGTCGTGCCTGTAGATGGCGGCTTCAGCGCCTATAGCGGCGTCTAGACGTCGGATTCCTCTGAGCCTTGCTGCGATTGCCACCACCAATACAGCAAGCCAAGCAGCGCTACAAAAAGCGCTATCAAGGCAATTGGCACAGCAGGACGATGACTGGCAGGCATCGACTCGCTCTGACGCTGAGCGCGCTCAGCGGGCTGGAGCGCCTGCTCGGCGCGCGGCTGCTCAGGTTGAGCGCTCGCTAGCGCTGCTTTGAAAGCGGCCGCTAACTCGCCCGCCGTCTGATAGCGTTGCGCAGGGTCTTTTTCCAGCGCCTTGTTGATGACTGCTTCGAGAGCAGGCGGTAGATCAGGGCGCAGCTCGCGCACCGAGCGCGGCGTTGCCATCAGATGCAGCAAGTGGACGAACATGACGCTGTTGGTCTTAGATGGCTCGAAGGGCAACTCGCCCGTCAGCATCTCGAATAAGATGACGCCAAGCGCATAAATGTCTGTGCGCGCATCAGTCGGCTTGCCTTGCCATTCTTCAGGCGACATATAGCTAGGATTGCCGAAGGCCAAGCCTTCGCGCGAACGCGCCTCAGCTTCATCGGCGTATTTGGTCACGCCGAGATCGCTGAGCGCCGCTTTGCCGTCGCGATCGTAGAGAATGTTCTCAGGCTTCAGGTCGCGATGGACAATGCCGCGTTGGTGGGCAAAATCTAGCCCAGCGGCGATGTCCTCGAGCGTGCGCACGATGAAGTCCAGCGGCTGTGGCTCAGGATGCGCCTTGAGCCGATCCATCAAGCTGCCGCCTTCGTAGAATTCTTCCACCAGGTAGAGCAGATCGCCCGCTCGATCATAGCCGTAGACCTTGACCACGTTCGGATGATCCAGCTCAAGCGCCGCCTGTGCCTCTTGGTAGAAGCGCGCTAACGTCTCCTGGCTGCCCGTCAAGTTCGACTTGAGCAGCTTGATGACGCGATATTCGCCCGAATCGACGTTGCGCGCCAAGTAGGCATGCACGTGCGCGCCTTCGCCGAGCCATGCCAACAGCTTGTACTGCCCAATTTGTTGACCTTCTAGCGTGTGCAGTTCCATCTGATCATCCTGTAAGCCGCTTGCGCCACAAAACTAGTATAGCGCATTCTCGCTCAGCGGCGCGGGCCAAAGCGCACACGCGCGTAGGCCTGAATGGCGAAGTAGACAGGCCGCGGCGTGAAGTCAGGCTCGACCATGCGGAAATAATACCAGCTCTGGTTGCTCTCGCTGGTATCAGGGCGCTTGAAAAACCAGTAAGCTATCATGCCGACCCAAGGCCATTCGGTGCGCGCGCGCTCATAAGCATCCACAGCGTATTGCGCTGCTTGTGCATCTGTGACTTGCCCGTAAGTCAGGCGATCTTGGATATTCGGATCGTCAGGCACAGGATTCCAGGCCATCTCGCCAATCCAGATCGGCTTGGCTGCGTCGCCGTGCGCCACCATCATATCGCGCAACCAAACGACATGCGCAAAGTTGATGGTCGTTATGCGCAGCCGCTGATCCGTCGGGCCTGAGAACAAGCCGTAGCCTTGCGCGCCCAGCACGTCAAAGCATTCTTTGGCGCCTGCTGCATACATGCGCTCCAGGAACACAAAACTGCTCAGGTTGTAGCCACTCAGGTCAATGGTCGGCGCTAGCGCGCCACTGACGACTACGATCTGTGGATCGACTGCTTTCAGAGCGCGATAAGTGCGGCACAGCAGCTCTGTGTAGCGCTCAGGCTCAACAGGCTGATTGCCCCATTCCAGGGCGAGATTGGGCTCATTCCAAACTTGGAAGTGCCGCACACGCCCTTTATAGCGCTCGGCAACCGCCACAGCGTAGTTCACGAAGTCCTGGAAATCAGCGGGCGGCGCGAAGCTGCCTTGCAGGCCTTCAGGCTGGCTCCACGCTGGCGGTGTGCCGAGCCGCGCCAAAATCTGCACGCCGTATTTCTCCGCCAAAGCCACGATTGAGTCATATTTCGCCCAAGCGTCAACCGGATCAGGCACGCCGTCGCCATTGAGATCGTTGCGATCATCAATGAAGTTGCCGCGCCCGCGTATCTCGATATCCTGCCAGGTGAATTTTTGGCGAATCCAGCCGATGCCCGCCTCGGCGATCATCTGAACCTGCCGCTCGCGCTTGGCAAGCTCAGGCTCAAGTTCCAAGAAGCTATTGACGCCAATCGGATTGGCGATGGCAAATGCCACAGGCACGTCATCAGCCGTCTGAGGCATTCGACGCGAGAGATTGCCCAGATAGTCTAGGAAGGCGTAGAGCTGCGCCAATGGCGCTTGCTCGCCCGTGACGCTATATAGGTAGCGCCACACAGCGCCTTGTGCCGTGAGATCAGCCGCAAGCGCTGCCACAGCCACAAGGCAGGCAACCAGGATGCTGATCAGCAGTACAGGCACACCTTTGGCTCTCATCGAGCGCGCACGCGCCGCCCAAGCGCCTCTAGAGCTACGTTCGGGCGATTGGTGATGATGGCATCCACGCCCAGGTCGCGCAGTTGGCGAATGCGCTGCGGCTCGTCTACCGTCCAGACGTGGACCCGATAGCGCGCATTTTTTGCCCAAGCCATGAAGCGCTCATCTACTAAGCTGTGGTGCGGATGACGCGCCTCGTGCGGCAGGCCGAACATGAACCAGCCGTAGCGCAGGTAAATTGGCTCATCAGGCGCGTATAGGTAGCCGATAGGGATATGCGGCGCCAGCGCGCGGAAGCGGCGCAGCGCGAATGGATTGAAGGAAGAGACGATCACGCGATTGGCAGCATTGTGACGGCGAATCACGTTCAACACGGCCAATTCCAAGCCGTCTGAGCGCCAAGCTAGCGTCTTCAGCTCAACGTTGATGATCAGCTCTCTGCCCAGCGCCTCAAAGGCTTCGTCCAGCGTCGGTATGCGCTCATCACGGAACTGAAAATCGAAGTGGCTGCCAGCGTCCAGCGTTTTGAGAGTGCGCAAATCATGATCTTTGACTAAGCCGCTGCCATTGGTCGTTTTGTCAAGCGTGAAGTCATGGATGACAATGGGCACGCCATCGCGCGTCAACATTGTGTCTAATTCAACGCCATCGGCGCCTTGTTGGCGCGCTAGCGTGAAAGCGGCAATGGTATTCTCGGGCGCATCGTAGCTAGCGCCACGATGCCCTAAAACAAGCGGCACTTCTGAGTAAAAACGATCAACAGCATCACGTGCCATCAACGCCCAATACCTCGCGCGCTAGAACTTTACGGAATAACTAAGACCTGTCCCACAAAAATATGGTTCAAATTCAAGAGACCGTTGGCACGCGCAATATCGTAAATATTCCGTTGAAACCGTGCGCCGATCGAAAACAAGTTATCGCCCGGCTGCACCACATAAAGGCGCCTGCCCAAAGGCGTGCTGCTGACTACAGGCGCAGCTGTCGTGCGCGGAATGCTCAAGCGCTGGCCGACAAAGATTCGATTGGGATCGCTGATGCCATTCACGCTCAGGATTGCCGCGACCGTTGTGCCGAAACGTGCTGCGATCAGCGCTAAGGTATCGCCGCGCTGCACAGTATAGCTGGTGAAGCTGGTGATGACGGGCGAATAGATTGGCTGCACAATTATAGGCTGCAATACAGGCTGCACAGGCGATGGCACCACGGTCCTTGTCGGCAGGACTAGCACCTGCCCAACGAACAGGCGATGAATATCGTAGATGCCGTTGATAGTGGCGAGTTCGCTCAGGCTGACGCCAAAACGCGCCGCAATGCTGAAGAGCGTATCGCCGGGCTGAACCACGTACGTCCCGCCGCCTTGCGCCTGCGCGGCGCTGATGGGCAAGGCAGCCAAAGCGACCGCGCACACAAGCAAGATGAATAAGCGATAGGCAGGGCGCATAGCCGACTCTCCTGTCACGCTGAACACACTCACTGCTATTATAGGTCAGCCTTAGGGATCGCTGCAAGGTAGGCAGGGAAAAGATATGCTAAAATTGCCGCGCCCTACGCCGAATTCTATGAGATCGAGATGGTGGTCATGAAACAACAGCGCGTATTCGCGTCTCACCTCTCCGAATTATGGCTCGCGGCTGCGCGCAGTGCTGTTGGAGCGCTGGTTGCGCTGCCCTACTTGTGGCTGAACAGCGCTTTGGGCGAGCGTCTCCTTTGGACAGTGCCTGGTCTAGGCGGTGCGTTGGGCTTGGCAGTCTTGGTCAGGCGCGGGGCACCTTGGGCACACGGCGCGCTGCTGTGCGGCTTGGCATTGCTCGTCGGGCTGAGAGCAGGTCGGGCTGCGCCTGGCGAGCCGCTGCTCGCCGTTGCTTATATCTCGACCTTGTCGGCGCTGCTGGGCTTAGGCTTGCTCTTCTGTGCGCCGCGCAGCTGGGCAAGGCTTGCTGGAATCGGCTTTGGATTGGCGTTAGCGCTGAGCATCGCCGAGCTGAGCGCTCGGCTGCTGCTAGGAAGCGGTGAGCGCTCAGCGGCTGCCTTGCCTTCGCCTGCTCAGATAGCGCCAACACCTGAGGCTGCGCTCAGCCTTACTATCTCGCCATCGCCAACGGCTGCGCAAAGCCTGGATCAGCGCGCCGATCCAGCGCCTTCGCCAACGCCTGAGGCGCCGCGTCTAGCTGCAGGCGTAGGCTATGTGGATTACTTACTAGATGGCGGCGAGGCGCCCTGGGCGACACACACAGGCTATGGGCCGCGCGTGAACTCAATCGCGCGTGCCTACATGCTGGATGCCGACGGCCGTTACATTTACGATACGCACGTGGAATACAATAGTAAGGGCATGCGCGGTCCAGAAGTCGCCTACGAAAAAGAGGCGGACGTTTACCGCATCTTGATCATCGGCGATTCCTTCGTGGAAGCTGTTCAGGTGGCTTACACTGAGACTTTTCAGGCGATCCTGCAGGCAGAGCTAGCGCAGCGCAGCGCACGCGGCAAGCGGATTGAAGTGTTGGCTATGGGGCGCATGGGCTGGGGAACTTTACAGGAATATCTCTACTACCGCGTGGAAGGGCGCAAATTTCAGCCCGATCTCGTGCTGTTGATGTTCTATATCAACGATGTGGCAGATAACAATCCGCGCTTCTTCTATCCAGGCATCAATAATACTAACTACGACTTCATCTTTGAAGGCGATGACGTCCGCATCGTTGACACCAATCGTCAGGCGCTGCCGCCACGAGCCGCGCGCCGCCTTTATAATGCCTTGCCGCCTGCCTTGCAGAGCGCTGCTCTAGCGCGCCTTTTTGTGCACCTTTTCGATCCGCCGCCGCGCATTCGCACGCCGAATGGCATTCTGGATCGTGTGCATCCGCAATTCTATATCTACGTCAGCGATCCGCCTGTGGAAGGCTACGCTGAAGCATGGGCGCGCACTGAATGGGCGCTCGAGCGGCTGGCAAAGGCTGTGCAAGCTGATGGCGCGCAATTCGGTGTGGTCTCTATCTTCATCGGCGCAGAGATGATTGCCAATGTGGCGAACTGGTATCCTGAGCTGGTTCAAGGCTGGTCGTGGGATGCCGATCTGCCTGACAGGCGTCTTGCGGCGCTTTTGAGGCGTCTGAATGCGGCCTTCATCCCGACGCGCGCCTTCTATGAAGCGCGCGCACGAGCGGCCCAAACCGAAGTTCACGCGCTGGTTTTCATTCCCGAAGACGGCCATTTCAGCGCGCAAGGGCATCGCCTGACGGCAGAATTGCTCCGAGATTGGTTGCTCAGCCAAGGCCTGATCGAATAGAGCGCCCT
>RFIM01000120.1 GCA_003695215.1 Chloroflexota bacterium | reverse complement strand
CTTCCGACCGTCGCGCGGGACGCCGCTGAGCGCGCCGTCTTCCGCCTTTTCCACGCCGCGCCTGAACTGCCACCCGTGGATATCTACATGGAGGGCTCAGCGATCGCCTTCGGCCTGAGCTATGGCGAGTTCAGTTCGCCTTTGCCACTTGGCGAAGGCGAATACACCTTGCGCATTCTGCCTCGCCGCGCCAATCCAAGCCAAACTGAGCCGCTAGTGCGCGAGAGCGTGCGCGTGCGCATTGGCGAGACACTGCTGTACATCTTGCGCCCTGAAGGCACGGCCTTGCGCGTGCTACGCTACCCACAAGATATGCGCACAATGGCGCTTGGCACGGCACGCGTGGCCGCTATTAATGCGCTGCTCGGCAATGTAGCCTTGAGTGTCTTTTTAGACGAAGAGATCGCTATCGGCGCGGCACAAAGTGGCGGACAAAGCACAGCTGCGCGCGAGGTGATCGCAAGGCGCTATACGGCGCGCTTTCTGCGCGATGATCGCATGCTGCTAGCTGCGCCACTCACGCTCAACTCGCGCGACTCAGCTTTCTTGATCCTCTACGGCACGTCTGAAGCGCCGCGCCTTGCCACGCTGATTTTGCCGACACCGCGTGAGAGCAAGTTGCGCGTCCTGCATGCGGATGCCAACGTTGCTCGTGTTGATCTATACCTCGATGAGCGCCTTGTGCTGGAAGGCCTGAGCTTCGGCACGCTCGCAGAGCCGCTCAACTTGGCAGTGCGCACCTACCGCATGCGCATCATGCCCTACGGCGCTGCACTCGATTCACGGCCGCTCTTCGAAGGCACTTTGCCTGTCGGCGAAGATCGGCAACTGCTCCTAGCCATCTATAGCCAGCGGACGCAGTTCGGAAGGCAAGTGCGCACCGCACTTTTCAATGAGCCGCTCGATCCGCCGCCGCCAGGCAGCGCTCGGCTCAGCATCCTCAACTTCGCCCGTCAAGCCACTGCTGTGCAGGCGCTCAATCCAAGCGTGCCGATCAGCGAGCCGGTGCCCTACGCTGCGCTCAGCGCGCCAATCACGCTCAGCGCAGGGCGCCATCAGCTGGCCTTCAACACTGTTGAGCGCGATCAGCCGCCGCGCACTGCTGAGACGGCTGAAGTAAACCTTGAGGCAGGCTGGAACTACATCTATGTAGTGCTGAGCAGCTTGAACACGCCGACGCTCTTGTTCGGCACTGACGTGCAGACGCTCTTCGCCGCTTTGCCCACGCCAACTCTCAGCAATCCGCTCAGCGTACGCCTAGTGAACGCTGCAGCCGAGCCAATCAGCGTTGACCTAATCGTCGGCGAGACGCCGCTCTTCACGGCTGTGAAAGAGAACAGCGGCACGGCGCCGCGCCTGATCGATAGCGCTATGCGCCCTGTGCGCCTTGTGCGCAGCCAAAGCGGTGAAGTGCTCGCTGAGCAAACTTTGTTCTACGCACCAAACAGCAGCCTGGTCTTTGTTCTGATTGGCAGGCAAGGTGCATGGCAGCTCTTGCAATCGCAAGAGCGGACGCGCCCTAGCCGCAATAGCGCCGTCCTACGTGTGATTCACGCCGCGCCTGATGCCGAGCCGATCTCAGTTGAATCGCCGCTGAGCGCCTCGAGATCGACGTTCTTCGGCAATCGTCCAACTGCGACGCCGCGCTCAGCGCAGTATTTTGTGCGCCTGGAGTACGGCCAAATTTCCAGCCTGATCACTTTGCGTGGCAATACCTATACCTTCATCGCGCGCAGCGCCATCGATGGCACGCCTTTGGCCGAGCTGCGCGATGTTGAGATTGCCACAGGCCTGTGCTATGACCTGCTCCTGGTGCGCGGCGATTCGGGCGCGCCGCGTGACCTGCGCTTGGTGCTGATCAAGGCTGAGTAGTTACCAAATAGGACGGCTGGGCAGGCGCAGGTTGGCGCGGCTGAGCGCAGCCGAGAGATCATCGCCATAGCGCACTAAATAGGTCGTCACACCGCTGATCTCAAGGCAAGCGCGCGTTTCCTCTGCGCGCCGTGCCGATACCGACACGCCAAAGCTATGCGGATCGATCAGCACGCCGATCACGCGCACGCCGCGCTGCACGAGTAGCTGCGCTTCTGAGAGCCAATCATCGCTCATATCGGCGCTGATCAGAATGGCGATGACGCCGCGTGTTAGCTGCTGGCTTTCCAGCGCAATGGTCTGGGCAAAGGATAGGGCGCTCTCAACTTTGGCGCGCGCTAGGACTTCCAGGATACGCGTGAGCTGACGTCCGCCGCGGTCAGGCTGAAAGACTTGGCGCTGTGGCGTGTAGGCTACAAAGCCAAGCGAGCGCTCTTTGATCAGGAAATGCGCGCTGATCGAGGCTGCAATGGCAATAGCGTACTCGGCGCTATCAGGCGGTAGGTAAATTTCGCCTAAGGCGATGTTGATGGCATCTGACGGGCGTGCCACATGCGCCACGCCGTTCAAATCAAGCAAAATCCACAGCTCTGAGAGCGGATCGAGCTCGAATTCCTTGACAATCAGCCTATCGCGACGCGCCGTGCTGCGCCAATGAATGCGGTTGAAGCTATCGCCAGGCGCATAATCGCGAATGCCTGAGGCGTTCGTGGTCACGAAGTGAGCGCGCTGCCGCTGTGCTTCTCCGCCTGAGAGGACGCCGCCTTCAGGCGCGAAGTCTGCCAAAGGCACAATAGCAGGGTAGACCAGCACGCTGGACGTGGCAGGAATGTGGCGCGTCAGTTGGAAGAAGCCGAACGGATCGCCGCTCGCCAAAGTCAAGCCGCCCAGCTGGAACTCGCCGCGCAGAGTGCAGAGCGTATGGGCTGACCAACGGAAAGCGCCATATGGCGCTAAGGGCGGCACTACAATGCTCACGCGGTGTTCGGGCAGCGTACTGTGATCGCGCACCTCGAGCCATAGCTTCGGCAACAGGCTACGGCTCTGCAGGCTCAGGAACTCGTCAAGCGTCTTGCCAACTTGTGTGCGCCGAGTCAAGGTGCGGCGCGTCAGGCGCACCTGACTCAAGTTCAGGCGCGCCCATAGCCACGCCACAAACAGCAGGATGAGCAGCGCATAGCCGAGATTGAAGAAAAAGGCGCGCCCTGTTGCCAAGCCGCCTAGAAAAGCGAGGATGATCAGGCTGTGAATGGCGTTGCGGCGATTAGCCATGCTGCACCTGAGCGCGGCGCAAATGCTCTAGCAGGCTGAGCGCGGCGTAAGCTGAGAATAGGAATAGGAGTGGATCGGTCGGCACGCGGTAGCGCGTGGCAGGGATGTAGATCACATAGAACGCGGTCATGGCCAGCTGCACGAGCCACAGCAGCGCCAGATCGCGCCATTGTCGCAAGCTGAGCGCTATGCCAATCAAGGCGAGGAAAAGCAGGCTGCCGAAGTACAGCCGATGCACTGTCCGTCCGATCGCGTCGAAGAGCGTCTGCGAATAGGCCGCCACAGGATCAGCTTCGCCAATAGTGACGGGCGAGAACGTCTCGCCGCGCTCAGTCTGGAAGCGCAGCTCGCCATCAGGCATGACGATTGGCATGGCGCCAGGGATAGGATTGCGCGTCGGGAAGACGTCCACGCTCCAATAGGCCAGGAATTTCACCCACAGCAACTCAGGCAATTGGCGCAAGTTTTCGCGCAGGTAGCTGAACGAGAGCTGATAGAGATCGTCATTGGCCAGGCGCGTATCTTCAGTGCGAATCGGCGCGTCAGGCCTGATCCACTGTGGATGAAAGCCTGCGCGCACTAACGGAATGGTCAACGGATTGTTGCCAAACCAAAAATTCATGCCGCCATTGGTGGCAATCGGCACAAAGGCGCCGTAAACGCTGGACGTGCGCGCCAGCCACGGCGCGACTATCAGCGCGCTCAGCGCTGCCACAGGCAACAAGCGGCGCACGGTCTCAGCCCAGCTCAGGCGGAACAGGAACCACAAAGCCACTAGCGGCGCCAACGGCACGACCACAGGGCGAGTCAGCGCGCTGAGCGCCAAGAAAGCGCCGCCGAGGAGCCCTAGCGCAAGGCTGCGCCGCTCGCGCAGCAAGACGGCGCACCACAGGAAGCCGTACATCAGCGTCATGAACAGCGGCGTGTCGATCAGCGTCAAGTTCTGGAAGATCAAGTACGGATAGAGCGCGTAGGCGAAGCCCGCCAATATGCCGACGCGTCGATTGAACAGCCGCGTGCCAATGGCGACCAGGAAGTAAATCGAGAGGCAATCCAGCAGCGTGTGAAACAAGCCGACCTGCAAATAGCCGCGCCCGAACAGCCTATAGAGCGCTGCTAAGGCATAGCTATAAAATGGCGGAATTGCCGCATCAGGCACGCCAAGGGCTCTACCATAGACGCCTGTGGCCAGCAAATTCTGTGCGTAGGCATCGTAGGCCTCTGAGCCGTGAACAGCATTGGTCTGATCGAAGGCGAAGACCGACGGAAAGGCGAGCAGCACAGCCAAGCGCGCCACAACGCACGTCGCCAACACCAGCGCTAGCCAAGCGCGCCGCAACGCGCTAACTCGTGCCAAATTGACGGTCGCCTGCATCGCCTAAGCCTGGCACGATAAAGCCAATCTCGTTCAGGCGCTCATCCAGCGCCGCAAGGTGAATCGGCACGTCAGGGTGTGCTTCAGAGAGCGCCTTGACGCCTTCAGGTGCGCCGATGATGCCAATGAATTTGATCCGACTCACGCCCCAGCGCTTCAGCACGTTCACCGCTGCCACTGCAGAGCCACCCGTCGCCAACATCGGATCGAGGACGAAGCAAACCTGCACTCGCGGCTCTACAGGCAGCTTGTTGTAATATTCCACCGGGCGCAAGGTCTTCTCATCGCGGTAAATGCCCAAATGCCAGACCTCTGCGTTCGGAATCAGCTCCCAGACGCCTTCGACCATGCCCAGGCCCGCGCGCAGGATCGGCACTAAGCCGACCGAATCGGCAAGTTGGGCGCCGCTGGCCACGCCCATGGGCGTTTGTACGCTCAGCGGGCGCAAGCGCAAGTCAGTTGAGGCTTCATAGCACAACAGCGCAGCCAGTTCGCGCACCAATTGGCGGAACTTCTGTGGCTCAGTCTCGATAGCGCGCAAGATAGCGAGCTTGTGTTGAATGAGCGGATGATCGGTCACATGCAGATTTGGCATAGCGGCGCAGTCTCTCTTGTTGTGAGCGCCTGAGAATTGTACGCCGCACAGCAGGCGCTGTCAACGCTATAGCGCCTTATTTTGACTGATTGCTTCACTATACCCTTGCGCGCTGCAAACGCGCCTGAAACGAATGATTGGGAAAGCTACAAATCCTTACAGACTCACGACATTCTACGACAATGTCCTTCACTTGCCCTGTGGTATGATGTTGGCAGTAGAAAGCCATCAAGCGCTCAGGCGCGGCATAAGGCATGGGCAGAAGATCGCGAGGGAACAGCTTTTTGAGGGATGCTTATGCGAAAGACGTTGCGGCAGCTGATAGATGTTCTAGATGGCAAGCCACGCGCAGCCAAAGGGCAGAGCATCGTAGAATCGGCGCTCACCTTCCCAATTCTGATTCTGATGGTGCTGGGCTTGATGGAGCTGGGCTTTGCCATGAACTATTACCTGACCATGCTCGACCTTGTGCGTGAGGCAGGGCGGCGTGGTGCCAACTTGAGCCCTATCTTTTGGGATGAGAACGACACGCGCAACTACAATCGGCTTGATTGCGACACTTATTCGCCTTCTGACGGCATCAGCCATCTTTACAATTTGGGCGATAATCTGAATCAAAATCGGCGCGTGCCACGCGGGCCCGAAGCCAGCCGCTATGGCTACCGCATTGGGCCCGAGGGCCCTTACGGCTTCTTCGATGGCATCGTCTGCCAGATCATCCTGAGCATGTATCCAATGGAATTCGAAGATCCGCGCCCGTGGAGCGAAGATGGGCAAACGCCGCCAATACCTGACCGAAGCGCCGAATTCACCCGAAATGACATCGTCGTCTCTGCCTTTTCCTACACAATGATGGATTTCACGCAGCCTTTCAAAGGCTCAGTGGCAGGGGCTGCGGTAGGCCCAACTGTGCCGAGCAATCGTTTGTATGTGCGCATCACAGGGCGCTACCCGCGCGAGAATCGCTATTGCCGAACGGCAGATGGCGCAGGCGATGAGCGCGATCCATTCGACTACAAAACGCCCGATCTCTACACTGCTTGGACGCGCGGCCGCCCTGCTGACATTGACGAGCTAGGCTACGGCATCGGCATGAGCGATCCGCGCTATGACGATCCACGCGAGAATATCGTGACTGCCTCGCAAGGCATCCGCGGTTTTGTGTTCACAGGCAATGCCATAGGCACTTTCAACAACAGCGATCCGAGCGACTACTGCCTTGGCTCGCGCTTCACTGTGCAGGATGTCGAGGCGCGCTTGAATGCCACACTCTCGACTCAGGGCTTGGAGTATTACCGTCCCAATGGTGGCTTGGTCTTGGTGGAGATGTTCTGGCAGTACCATCCGCGCTTCTTCCAGCCTCTCGCCGTGCTATTCGGCGGCGGATTCTTCGCAGGCGCTGATGGCACGCTCGCCAATGACCCTGTCTTCCACGTCTTTGGCTTCTTCCCTGCGCCTGGCGCGCAAGCAACCGCCACGCCCGAAGAGTAGTGAAAGGAGATGGACTCAATGCGGTCATCTTTCAACCAGTTCGTACGCCTGCTGAATCGGCGTAGCCGCAACGGGCAATCACTTCTGATCGTCGCCTTTGCCTTCGTCGGCTTGATCGCCTTTGTGGGCATCGCCATGGACGTCGGCTTGATGTTGGTGCGCTACAGCACGTTGATGCGCGCGGTAGACGCGGCGGCTATTGCTGCAGCAGGGCAAATCCGCGAAGGCACGGACTACCGCACGCTCGTGGCTGCCGCGCAACAGTTCATCCGCCTGCAAGGCAATATCGAGGTATCGAGTGTCTTCGTAGATACCTGTGAGACGGAGATGGCTGATTATGTGCGCAGGAATCCTGGCACTACCGATCCGCTGCAGGCCCTCTTGAACAGCGTGCCGCCTTCTGAGCTGTGCCGACCTGATCCACAGAAATTGGTACGCGTCACAGCGCAGATGCGCTCGCCAACAACCTTCCTCTCGTTCATCTGGGGCCCAGAAGTCATCCTCGAGGCAAGTTCGGTCTCGCAGACAGCTGTGCTGGACGTGGCGCTGGTCATCGATACCTCAAGCTCGATGGCATCTGAGACTTACTTCACGCAAGCCAGCTATCCAGTATCCGCAAACAACGTCGACGCACGTCCGTCGAACCGCGAAGAACTGCGCGCCTTCCGACCCTTCGTCGAAGAGCTGGGCTTGCGGCCCTACCCGTATAGAACGCCAGGCGATCCGACAGACCCGCGCCCAGATGATCCCAACAACGGTCTAGACACGAGTGGCTTGCCTGCCATACGCCGTGAGTGTTGGTATATCGATCCAAATTATATTTGGTATGAAGCCAATTATGCCTCTAACTATGCCTGGGGCGCTTGCTGCAACGATCCGACTACGCAGCTAGAGCCGCCTGCCTCAGGCAATTTTGACCGCATGAATTGGTACATCTACGATGATCCGAGCCTGCTGCAGGCGAAGATCATGACCAACGGCATTAATCCTAGGGGCGCTGCTGCTTCGCGCGTTCTGAGCGGCTTGCCCGATGGCAACTTCAGCGATTTGATTTGCCAGCCCTTCAAGCAAGTGCGCGATGCTGCTCGACGCTTCATCAAGCGCCTTGATTTCGTGCGCGGCGACCGCTTGACGCTGGTCACCTTCGATAATCAAGCGCGCGTCATCACGCCCTCGGGCGATGAAAGCGCGCCGCCCTTCATGACCGATAAGCTGACCGCTGTGCTGACCTTGAACGAGCGCGTCGGCATTGTAGTTAACCAGACAGGGCGGCAAAGCCTGGCAGAGTGCTATCCTTTGCCATACGTAGTGCCGCCTGACTACGTGAACGTTCGGCGCGTGCGCAACTATTGGGTCGCTTCACAGTGCCGAGATACCGACATGGGCGGCGGCATCTTCAAAGCGCGCGCGACCATCACACGCCCTGATTACATCCGCCGCGAAGCCGTCTGGGTCATTGTCCTGCTCAGCGATGGCTACCCAAACCGAACACCAGACTATCGCTTCTTCTTGGGCAGTGGTCAGGCTTCCGGGACGGGCGCTATCAGTTCAGTTCAAAACTGGCTGTCGATCCCAGCAGGCTCAGGTGTAGCTGGCCCTGGCACATGGAGGCCGAGCAATCCCTCGCCTGACGAGATTGTGCGCTATTGCCGCTGCGAACAGGACTTCAACGGCGATGGCGTAGTAGATAATTGCCGCCAAGTGCTCAACGACATCCGCTCAGGTCGGCTGACGCGCAGCGATCTGCTGCCTGAGATGATCATCGACCTACCAGGCGGCGGCTTCGATCTCAAGTTCGGGCGCGAGCCGCAGTATTGCGTGCCCGAGAACGGCTGGCCGCCGCCAGGAGGCCCAGAGACATTGCCCTGGGGCAATTGGCAATATGATGACGGTCAGTACCGCCCTAGCTTTGGCTTCTGCCCATGGTATACCTTCTGCAATCAGATCAATGATGAAGGCTGGGCAGGCCCTATTCTCCCTCAATGTACAGCCAACGATACGCGGCCGTTCTGGTGGAACAGCCTGCTGAATCCTGCCACTGGGCTGCCCTATCCTTGGCTAGGCGAGCCTGCCCTGCCCGAATGCGTTGATGGCGATCCCGATACGCGTCATTTCTGCATGGATGAATATGGGCGCCTGAACTTGGATAGCGGCCGCTGCGATGAGCGCTATGACCCTGACGACTATGCCCGCGATCAAGCTGACTTCGCAGGCTTGATCGATTTCAGCGACCGAATGCGCGGCAACTTCATCTCAATGTTCACCATCTTCTTCGCACAGCGCGATGCGCAAGGGCGCTTGACCAATACTGCGCATAACATTCTCGGCGTTAAAATGCTGCGCTATATGGCCGATGCCGGTGATAACGGCATCATCGATAATCACTTGCAAGCCTGGTATCGCGCGACGCGCCCAACCTTCGATCAGATGATTGCGATGCGCAACCTGATGGGCGATGGATACTTCCCGCCGCCCGGCCATCCAGCCTACCGCGTGGTGCGCGATGGCGTTACTATAGTCGATCCAACGCGCCCGCCGGACCCTTGCTCCTACTATGATTACACCCATCCGCGCTTGCGCAGCGCCCTGCCAGGCGATGCCGCCTATGAAGAGGCAGTGCGCACTAGCTGCGGTCAGTTCTGGTTCGCCAAAGATATCCGCGCTGTCAACGACGCTTTCACCGAGATCGCAGGGCGCTTGTTCACACGGCTTTCACGTTAACCTTGGAGGACTCTGCGGCTATGTTCACGCTTCGCCGTCGCTCTAATGCACCGCCTTTTGCGGCCCAGCGCGCCCGCCGCAAAGGGCAAACCTTAGTTGAATTCGGGCTAACTTTGCCCATCTTACTGATGCTGATATTCGGCATCATCGAATTCGGGCGCATCTTCCAGGCATGGCTGACCATCCAGAACGCTGCGCGTGCTGCGGCGCGCTATGGCGTCACAGGCCGCTATGATCAGCTCATCTTCAACAACATTGATAACCCCTGGACGCCGCACTTGCCGAGCGATGTGCCAGCGCCTTGGGCTGATGGCACGGGCGGCACAGGCGCCAGCGGCGATGGCGTGCCATGCCTTGTTGGCGATCGCCGTGGGAATTTCAACTCGAATGGTAGCAACGTCAATGGCGACCGCTTCTACTTCGATCAATTCGCGCGTCCATTCCCTGTGGGCATGAGTAGGATGGACGACGAGTCTTTCTTTGCCTCTCGCTACAATGGCATTGACTGCGATCCAACTATTGATGAGCATCGCTGGCTGCGCCAAGATGTGCTGCGCTTGGTCTCAATGACTAATGCGGCGCGCGTGGCTGCTGGCGGCTTGGCTCTGGCGCCGTGGTACCGCATCCCAGGCACGGGCATCAACACTGAGCCAGGCGGTGATGCCTCGACCCAACGCGGTTGGTTCCACGTCTTTGTGTGCAGCTCGCGCCCTGCTATCGGCAATGGCGCCCAAAGTTCTTCTCAGCCGCGTTATAGGAACGAGCGCACTCATGTGACGACTGCTGCCAACAAAGCCACCTACGGTTATCAAGCTGAAGGCATTCGGCTGTGCACGGTTGAAGAGATCATCCGCCCTGATGGCACAACGGACATGAATGCCTTGAACGACTACGGCAGCAATCTCAGCCTGCGCCAAGGCATCAACCAATTCGATCCAGGTGGCCCGGGCGATTTTGTTGAAGTCGTGGTCTATTTCAATCACCCGCTCATCACGCCTTTGCCGCTCATTCAGAGTGAGCAAGGCTACATCCGCCTGGAAGCGCGCCGTACCATGATCAACGAAGTCTTCCGTTCGGCGCGCGTGCTAGAACTGCCCGCCAGCGGCGGCCCGACCTTCACGCCCTTGCCGACGCTGCCAGGCGGCGCTACCTTCACGCCAACTAATACAGCAACGCGCACGCGCACGCCGACTCGTACGCCCACAGCTACGCCGAGCATGACGCTCACGCCTACGGCGACGCCAAGCTGTGCTAACATCCGTGTAGTTGGCGACCTACGCCTTGAAGGCAGCTACGTGCGCGTGGATATCCAAAATGATAATCCTGGCCCGATGTTCGTGGAAGCTATTCGCGTTGCCTGGACAGACACGCCGCTCTATCCGAATCTCTATCCGAGCGAAGTGAGCATCGTCGGTAGGGCGACGCGCATCTGGTATCACGATACTGTCAATCCGCCTGTGCGCTCAGGCGAGATCATTGACCGTAGCCGTACCGTCTGGAGCAACGGCTCGCCGCCGAATTGGACGCATCGCGCTATTCCAGGGCAAGGCGCTATCAGCACTTGGCAGATGCGCATGGTCAATGGGCCAGCGAACTTAAACAGCATCTTCACGCGCTTCGACTTCGCCAATTTGCGCATCACTTTGACAGAAGACGGCAATGGCAACGGTCAGCGTTGCGAAGTTGGCTTCCCTGACGTGCCTTCGCCAACGCCGCCTAGCCCAACGCCGACTACAGCGCCTAACTGTGCGCTCTACTCGTTCACCTTCCAAACCTTCCAGACCTTCGGCGTCGTGCGCTTCCAGTTCACTCATAACGACCTCGCCTACAACCGTCCTGTCTCTATTGTCGGCTTCGATCTGTACTGGAAACGCTATTTCAACGGCATGTCCTTGCCGCGCATGGCAGCCAAAGGCGCAAGCGCCTTCGCCACAGATACTGTCACCATGTGGGAGAAAAACCCCGGCGATATCGCCTCGCCTTCAATCGGCCGTTCGACGGATGCAGAATGGCGCACCTCACCTTCCTTTGATCCTGGCACTTCACATGCCATCTGGGCCGACTTTGACGGCACCAATCAGAACTTGCAATCGCAGTTCCCAGGCCTCGTGTTTGTCTCGGATTTCAACGGCTCCTCGGTCCTGTTGGATAACGGCTGCGTGATCACGATCCCGCCTGCGGCGACGCCAATCGGGACGGCTACTCATACGCCGACGCCCACGCCGTCATCAACGTTCACACCGTCAAACACGCCGACTAGGACGCCAACGCGCACGCCGTCAAACACGCCGACTAGGACGCCAACGCGCACGCCGTCAAACACGCCGTCACGGACGTTCACGCCGTCACGGACGTTCACACCGTCACAGACGTTCACACCGTCACAGACGTTCACACCGTCACAGACGTTCACACCGTCACGGACGTTCACACCGTCAAACACGCCGACTAGGACGCCAACGCGCACGCCGTCAAACACGCCGTCATGGACATTCACACCGTCACAGACGTTCACACCGTCAAACACGCCGACTAGGACGCCAACGCGCACGCCGTCAAACACGCCATCACCATCACCGACGCCGACGCCAACTGTCACACAACCTGCAACAAGCACTTCAACGCGGACGCCGACGCCCACGCCACGGCCTACCGATACACCTTTGCCTGCATGCTGGCCGTTCTGCTGATGAGTGTGCTTAGCAGCTAGTTGGCAAGCATGACGATCAGAGAGGCAGGGAGAATTCCCTGCCTCTCTGCTTTAGGCTCAAGTTTGGATAAGCAATTGCTTGGCTCAGGCGTTCTGGCTCAGCTCGGCTTTATAAGCGGCAATGACCTGCTGCGCAATGTGATTGGGCACTGTCTCATAGCGCTCAAAGGTCATGCTATAGACACCGCGTCCACTCGTCATCGAGCGCAGGTCGTTGCTGTAACGCTGCATCTCAGCCAGCGGCACGTGTGCCGTCACAACGCTGCGACCTTTCTCTGTATCCATGCCAAGCACGCGGCCGCGCCGCGAAGTCAGGTCGCTGATCACGTCGCCCATGTTCTCTTCAGGCACTACCACGCGCACCAGCATGATCGGCTCCTGGAGCGTAGGCGCCGCCTGCAAAAAGGCCTCTTTGAATGCCTCGCGCCCTGCGATCTGGAAAGCGATGTCTTTCGAGTCCACAGGATGCATCTTGCCGTCTATCACAGCTACTTTGACGTTCACAATCGGGCAGCCTGCCAGCACGCCCTGCTCCATGACAGAGCGTACGCCTTTCTCAATAGATGGGATGAAGGTCTGGGCAATAGCGCCGCCAACTACCTCGTTGACGTATTCGAACTCCTTGTCTGGCAGCGGCTCGATGCGCAAATGCACCTCACCAAATTGACCCGCGCCGCCAGTTTGCTTCTTGTGGCGGTAGCTGGCCGTGCTGACTTTGGTGATCGTCTCGCGGTAAGGCACTTTCGGCACAGACGTAGTCAAGCCGACACCCATGCGCTCAGCGCGCGCGATAGCGACTGCAATATGAATATCGCCCATGCCTGAGAGAATGACCTGCTTTGTAGCTGGCTCTTGCCGCCAACGCAAGGTCGGATCAGCTTGCACCAGCTGCGCCAAGACGGTGCCCATCTTGGTGCTATCCGCTTGTGTTTTTGGCTCAAGGGCGACCGAATAAATTGGCTCGGGATAGGTCGGCTTGCGGATGATGAACGGCTGCTCTCGGCTCGAGAGCGTGTCGTTGGTCTGCGTGACGCTCAGCTTGGCCACAGCGCCGATATCGCCAGCATGCAGCACTGGCACAGGCATCTGTTCCTTGCCGCGCATCACTAAAAGCTGGCCGAGCCGCTCGTCCTGGCCTTTCTCGGCATTGAAGTAGCTGTGGCCGCTCTCCAGCTTGCCGCTGAAAATGCGGAAGTAACTCAAGGTGCCAACATAGCGGTCAAAGACCGTTTTGAAGACGAACGCAGCAAGCGGCTTCTCATCCGACTGCGGGCGATCCAAGAATTGGACTTCCTCGTCGGGCTTGTTTTGCAAGGCCACGCGGCGCTGTGAAGGCGGCGAAACGTACACCAAAAGCGCCTCCAACAGCGGATAGGTGCCGATGTTCAGCTCACCACTAGCTACCAGGACTGGCACTGTCTTCAAGTCGGCGTCGCGCGCTGCCATGCGCATGCCATCGCGAATTTCTTCAAAGCTGAGCGTCTGCGTCTCAAAGTACTTCTCAACCAACTCATTGCTGGACTCAGCAGCGGCTTCAACGAGAGCCAGATGGGCTTGCTCGATCTGCGGAAGCATGTCAGTGGGCGGCTCGCTGCGCTCGGCGCCTGTGCCGTAGTAAGCCTTCTGCGTCAGCACGTTGATCACGCCCTTGAACTCGCTGCCTTCGCCTATAGGCAACAGCACAGGGATGAACTTGTACTCAGGGAAACGCACATGCAGCGCCTCCAGCGTGCGCGTGAAGCTGGCATTCTCACGGTTGATCTTGTTGATCACCACCAAGATCGGTTGATTGAACTCATCGGCGAATTGCCAGGCTAGCTCAGTGCCGACTTCGGGCCCATTCACGGCATCCACTACCACCAGCACTGAATCGCAGACGCGCACCGCATTCTTGACCTCGCCTTGAAAGTCAGTGTAGCCGGGCGTGTCCAGCAAGTTGATCTTATGATCTTGGAACTCAATCGGGATGAGCGAGGTGCTGATCGAGAGCTGGCGCGCTTTCTCTTCCTCATCATAGTCAGAGAGCGTGGTGCCATCTGCAACTTTGCCCATGCGCGTTGTATTGCCTGCCGTGAAGAGCAACGCCTCGGTCAGGCTGGTCTTGCCTGAGCCTTGGTGCCCGACTAAAGCCACATTGCGTATGAATTCAGTGGTGTACTCTTTCATAGCGTTCGCTTAAAGCGCAGCGATTTTCCTTTCTCCAAAGATTACTTCGTTCCGATGGCCTCACAGATTGCGCCTGCGATGCCCAAAGCAGCTCAGGCGCTCTCGCGCCTATGCGTTAACCGAATTTTAAGTCAGGCAATGGCGCTTGTCAAAAAGAGTTACGGAAAGCTCTGCTTGGTCCACTGCAATGGATCAACTTGCACGCCCTGCACAAAGAGCTCCCAGTGCAAGTGCGGCCCAGTCGAGCGCCCGCTGCTGCCAACTGTGCCGATAACCTCGCCCGCCTGCACTAGAGCGCCCGCCCGCACATTCAGGCTTTCTAAGTGCCAGTAGCCCGTGAAGATGCCCCAACCGTGGTCGATAATCACGGCGTTACCGCGCACTGCGAGCGTCTCCGCCAAGACGACCACGCCCGCCGCAGGCGCATAGACCGCAGCGCCCGGCAGCGCGGCAAAATCTGTGCCCGTGTGCAGTGTATTCAGCGCGCCGTTGTTGTAACTACGCCGCGTGCCAAACGGCGAAGTCACGGGCGCTGCGCAGGGCAATCCCATCAGGCCGCTGAAATAGCGCTGTGGCGTGATCGCGCTCACAACTTGCCGCACACGCTGCTCTTCAGGTTGCGTGATAGCAGGATTGAGCAAGTCCAGCTGGTTAGCGGCCAGTGCGATCGCCTCGCTGCGATAGCCGCCATCGGCCACGCGCACGCGCCATTCGAATTGGCGCTGCTCGCCATCACTGGTCGTGGCGATCAAGTGTAGCGGATAGAGACTCGGCTCAGCCAAAGCATCGATGCCCAACAGCGCCGTGTGCGTGACTTGCGCTTCATCGCTGAAGATGAGCAACGGCTTGTTCATGAAACGCACTTCAAGGCGCGTTGGCTGCAACGTGACGATGCGCAGCGCGCTAGTGCGCCCTTGCTCGGCAGGCGTCATCTCGAAGCGCGCCAATGGCAAGGGCAGATCGGTCAACGGCAAGCCTGTCTCATCTGCAGGGATGACCAAAGGCTGGCCGCTGTAGAGCATATCTGCGCGGCGCAAGCGATTGACCAAGCGGATCAAGTCGGCTGAGGTGCTGTAACGCGCTGCGATATGATAGAGCGTCTCGCCGCGCGCCACACGATGAATCCAGCCTCTTTTGATGCCCGTTGCGTCCTCAGCGCCTTCTTGCAAGGCGATGCGCTGACCGATGTACATTTGGCGCGGATTGGTGATATAGTTGCGCGCCGCAATTGCCGCTTCAGTCGTGCCAAAGGTCACAGCCAGCTTGAAGAGCGTATCGCCAAATTGAAGCGTATAGCTGGTCGGCACGCCGATTGAGGCTTCCCCAGGCGCAATAGGCGCGCTCGGCACTAGCAGGCGCTGCCCGACGGCAAGAACAGCAGGATTCTGAATGCCGTTCAGCTGCGCAAGGTCTTCGACGGTAGTGCCATAGCGCTGCGCGATGCGGAAGAGCGTCTCGCCGCGCTGCACCACATGAATAGTCATGCCTGTTGGCGGCTTATCGCCGCTATCTTGCGCGTATGTTAAGGAGAAGCTGCTCAGGGCTGCGCACAGCGCCAAAATGGGCACTAGGCGCAAAGGATGAATTCGCATCGCTCATCACCGACTGAAACTTTCGGTCAATTATACGCTGCAGGCCCCTGCGAAGCTATTTTTTGAGCAAGCCGCGCCAAAAGCCCAGTCCCCAAGCTATATGAATGGTCAGGAAGACGAGCGGCAAGCGCGGCAAGTGCGCCATGCCGTATCGGCGCGCTGTGCGCCAGCTGAAGAACACGTTTGTGGCGGCATAAAGCGCCAAGCCTAGCAGCCATAGCGCGCGCAGAAGTGCGTTGAACGGCGCGAGCGCGGCGCCGCCAAAGACGCCCGCCACGAACAAGGGCGCTACCACTTGCCTGAGCCGCAACGAGCGCGGATGCTTCCTCAAAGTCTGGACGCGCCCAATGCCGTAGCGATAGTACTGCCGCCACAGCGCCGCCAAGCTCTGCCGACAGTAGTATTCGGAACGAATGGCAGGCGAGAAATAGATTCTGCCGCCTGCAGCGCGCAAACGGTAGTTCAGCTCGTAGTCTTCGTTGATGGCAAAGCTCGGGTCGTAGCCGCCGACGCGCTCTAGCGCCCAGCGCCACCATGCGCCCATGTAAACTGTGTCCGTGTAACACGGCCGATCGCTGACATGAAAAGCCGTCGGCACGGCGAAGGCCGACCTGCCCGCCGCCGCGATCGCCTTGCCCATAGGCGTCTGCCCAACAGGATGCATGCCGCCGCCGACATTCCATGCCTCAGTCGTCTGCAGAGCGCGCACGCAGTTGCGCACGTAATCAGGCGCGATAATGGTATGGCCATCCACGCGCACGATGATCTCGCCTTTGGCGTGCGCCAGCGCCATGTTCATGCCTGCAGCCTGTAAGCGCTGCGGATTATCTAGGATGCGCACGCGCTCAGCGCCTGGCAAACTCTGGATGATTTGGCGGGTAGCATCTTGGCTCATGCCATCTGCTACGATCACCTCAAGCCGCTCTGAAGGATAGTCCTGAGCCAAGACTGCGCCTAAGCTGCGCGCAATGAAGGCTTCCTCGTTATAGACAGGCATGATGACTGTGACGAGTGGATAATTTTCAGCCATGCTTGGGCATCCTGAATGCGCTATGTGCCGTATTTATACCATCTCCGCGCCAAATGGCCCTGCCCAAGCGCGAAGTTTGGTATAATCGCGCACAACTAAACTTTAACAGATCGGAACGTCAATGCAGCGAATCGAGCCGCTCGGCGGCGCCATCTATTACCAATTCGAGAGCTGGGCGAACGAGCCCGCTGTGCAACACGGCATCTTCACGCGCTTAGGCGGCCACAGCCAGGCGCCCTTTGCTACGCTCAACGTCGGTAGCACGGTCGGCGACGATCCGCGCCATGTGCGCGCCAACTTACATCAAATCTATGAGACGCTCGGCGTGGATGGCAAGCGCGCCTGTACGGTCTGGCAGGTACACAGCGCGATGTGCATCGTGGCAGAGCGCCCACATCCTACTCAGGATTATTTGGCACAAGCTGACGGCATGATCACCAATCGGCGCGGCGTGCCGCTGATCATGCGTTTCGCCGATTGTGCGCCGATCCTGCTCTACGATCCTGTGCAGCGCGCCATTGGCATTGCGCATGCTGGCTGGCGCGGTACCGTGCGCGGCATCGCCCAGAGCCTTGTGCGCGCCATGCAAGCGACTTACGGCACGCGCCCTGCTGACTTGCAGGCGGCGATCGGGCCGAGCATCAGCGCAGCGCGCTACCAAGTCGGTGAGGACGTCGTGCAGGCTGTGGCGCAGGCTTTTGGCACTACGCACAGGCTGATCTATCGCGCAGAGGACGGTAGCACCTATTTCGATCTCTGGGAGGCCAATCGCCTTGCCCTAGAGCGTGCAGGCGTGCGGCACATTGAGATCAGCGGCATATGCACTGCCACGCGCACTGATGAGTTCTACTCGCATCGCGCCGAGAATGGCAAGACAGGCCGCTTTGCCGCTGTTTTCATGCTAAGAGAATGAAAAGCCATGAGTACGCTCGCTGAACGTTTAGAAGCCGTCCGCCAAGAAATTGCAGCCGCTTGCCGTCGCGTCAACCGATCGCCTGATTCGGTCACGCTGATCGCCGTCAGCAAGGCGCAGCCAAGCGCTGTGATTCAGGAAGCCATGCGCTATGGGCAGCTGGATTTCGGCGAGAATCGAGTCGAGGAGGCACTT
>RFIM01000014.1 GCA_003695215.1 Chloroflexota bacterium | reverse complement strand
GCCGCTGGCGGCAAGCCTGCAGCCAAGAAAGACCTGGGCATGATCGCCATGAGCTACGGCAATGTCTACGTGGCGCGTGTGGCGATGGGCGGCCGCGATGAGCAGACCTTGCGCGCTTTCATCGAGGCAGAAGCCTATGATGGCCCAGCGCTGATCATTGCTTACTCGCACTGCATTGCGCACGGCATCAACATGATGACCGCGATGCGCAACCAGAAAGCAGCTGTCGAATCAGGGCAGTGGCTGCTCTACCGCTATAATCCTGAGCGCGCTGCCCACGGCGAGAATCCGCTCCAGCTGGACTCGCGCCCGCCTAAACTGCCCGTCAAGACCTACTTGCAGATGGAGAATCGCTTCAAGATGTTGGAGCTGAGCAAGCCTGAGGTCGCGCGGGCGCTCTTCGAAGAGGCACAGCGCGATGTCAACACGCGCTATGCGCTTTATGAATACCTAGCCCGCCGACCTATCTCAGTGGGCAACGGCACGCATTGACGGCATGCAGCTTAGGAGGAAAGTCGCTCTATGAACCTTGAAAGCCAATACATGGGATTGAGGCTCAGATCGCCGCTGGTAGCTTCTGCCTCGCCGCTCTCAGAGAAGCTCGATAACATCAAGCGCATGGAGGATGCAGGCGCAGGCGCGGTTGTCTTATACTCGCTCTTCGAAGAACAAATTCGGCGCGAGCGCGAAGCACTGCACTACTACCTGCTACATGGCACTGAGAGCTACGCTGAAGCGCTGACCTACTTCCCTGAGCCCGTCACTTATCACGCTAGCCCTGAGCAGTACCTTGAGCTGATCCGCAAGGCGCGTGAATCGGTCAGCATTCCGATCATCGCCAGCTTGAACGGCACCACACTCGGCGGCTGGACGCGCTTTGCGCAGAACATGCAGCAGGCGGGCGCGCACGCCCTCGAGCTGAACGTCTACTACATCCCGACCGATCCTTATTTGAGCGGCGCTGAGGTCGAGCAGACTTACCTCGACATTTTGGCAGCGGTCAAGGGCGTGGTGAGCCTGCCTGTTGCCATGAAGCTCAGCCCGTATTTCAGCAACATGGCGTATATGGCGCGCCGCCTGGACGAGGCAGGCGCGGACGCACTTGTGCTGTTCAACCGCTTCTATCAGCCTGATATCAACACTGAGACGCTTGAGGTGGCGCCGAACGTGATCCTGAGCAGCTCAGCCGATCTGCGCTTGCCGCTAACTTGGGTCGGCATCCTGTACGGGCGCATTCGGGCGAGCTTGGCGCTCAGCAGCGGCGTCCACACGGGCGAGGATGCCGTGAAAGCCATTCTAGCGGGCGCCAGCGCCGTCTGCATGACTTCAGCGCTCTTGCGCAACGGCATTGAGCACATCCGCGCCGTCGAAAGCGGTTTGCGCGCTTGGATGGCTCAGCACGAGTATGAGTCGGTCGCCCAGATGCGCGGCGCCGTCAGCCAGATGCACGCCGAGGATCCATCAGCGTTCGAGCGTGTGCAATACATGCGCGCGCTCTCCGAATACAAACCGACTGTCTGAGCGTTTTTGAGGCGCCGTGCGGACTAAATCGCACGGCGCCTCGCATTTCTGGCCCAGCGCGCTATACTCAAGCCTCACCTGGAAGAAAGGACTGCTCATGCCTGAGTACCGTCACGCAGCGCGCTTCTTGGCTTTAGATGACGCGCACAGCGGGCCACACGCGGCTGTTTGGCTGCTGCCTATCGCCTATGAGATGACCACAAGCTATGTTGGCGGCGCCAAAAACGGCCCTTTGGCGATTTTAGAGGCCTCAGCGCAAGTGGAGCTGTACGACTGCGCCGTTGGCTGCGAAGCAGCGCTGCAGTACGGCATCCACACCTTGCCGATTCTGCACCCGACTCTGGAATCGCCCGCCGCAGCTATGGCGGATATCACAGCAGCGGTGAGCGCCTTGCCTGTGCCTGAGAAAGTCCTAGTGGCCCTTGGCGGCGAGCATGCCATCACGCCGGCAGTGCTGCGCGCCTTATCACAGCACTATGGCGACCTGATCGTAGTGCAAATCGATGCACACGCCGATCTGCGCGACACCTTTGATGGCACGCCATACTCGCACGCCTGCGCCATGCGCCGCTGCCTCGATCACGCGCCTGTGATCGGCCTAGGCATCCGCTCGCTCTGCAAGGAAGAAGCCGACTTCGCACTTCACTCGCCACATGTGGCGCTGATCACGGCCGAGCAAATGCACGCCGACGCTCAAAAACACTATCTGGATCAACTGCGCCAGCGGCTGCGCGGACGCAAAGTCTATTTGACTATCGATGTAGACGGCCTCGATCCGTCAGTGATCAGCGCCACAGGCACGCCTGAGCCGGGCGGTCTCAGCTGGTATGATTGCCTGGCGCTGATCGAGGCCATCTGCACGAGCGGCGATGTGGTCGCCTTCGACTGCGTCGAATTAGCGCCGACCCACGGCGCGCACGCCTCGGCTTTTGCTGCAGCCAAGCTGGTCTACAAAACGCTCAATCAGATCATGGCTGCGCGCGGTATGCTCCAAAAATGAGCACTTTGTGAAAATGCACACATTTTCTGGTTGTGCGCCGTAACGCCTCTTTTGAGGGCGTGTTTTGGTTTGTGGCAGTTTTACAAAAAAGCGCAAAGCGCTCTTCAAGGCGCTCGAGTACGAAAGGTGACGGTTCCGAATGACTCTTCCAAAAATCATCCAAGGCGGCATGGGCGTCGCTATCTCAGATTGGAAATTGGCGCGCGCGGTCGCGCTGCAAGGGCAACTAGGCGTGGTCTCAGGCACGGGCATTGCCATTGTGCTGACAGCGCGTTTGCAAGAAGGCGATCCAACAGGCGCCATGCGCCGCGCCTTAGCCGCATTCCCGTTCCAGGATGCGGCGCAGCGCGTGCTGGATCGCTACTTTGTAGAGGGCGGCATCCCGCGCGGTCAACCCTATCGCCGCCCGCCTATGTGGAAGATGACGCCGAGCCGCGAGCTGGAAGAGCTGACTGTCGTCGCCAACTTTGTCGAAGTCTTCCTGGCAAAGGAAGGTCACGACAATCCTGTCGGCATCAACTTGCTGGAAAAGGTGCAAATGCCGACTATGGCATCGCTATACGGCGCGATGCTGGCAGGTGTGGACTACGTGCTGATGGGCGCAGGCATTCCTTTGCAGATTGGTGGCATTCTGGACAAATTGGCGAACCATGAGCCGACGCAATATCGCCTTGATGTGCTGAATGCCACAGGCGAACACTACCTGCACTTCAATCCGCGCGCGCTCTTCCCTGAAGTCTCAGGGACGCTCAAGCGGCCGCGCTTCTTGCCAATCATCTCGTCGTTCGTCTTGGCGCAAGCGTTGCTCAAGCGCAGCAGCGGCCGCATTGACGGCTTCGTGGTCGAGCTGCCCATCGCTGGCGGTCATAACGCACCGCCGCGCGGCCAGATGCAGCTGAACGCACGTGGCGAGCCGATTTATACAGAAAAAGATAGGGTCGATCTAGAGAAATTGGCGAAGCTCGGCTTGCCGTTCTGGCTGGCAGGCGGCTACGGCAATCCTGATAAGTTCGCTGAGGCCTTAGCGTTAGGCGCGGCGGGCATTCAGGTCGGCACAGCCTTCGCCTACTGCGATGAGTCGGGTATGGATCCTGAGATCAAGCGGCGCGTGATCCAGAAGGTCTTGGCAGGCGAGATTGACGTGCTGACCAGCCCAACTGTCTCGCCAACAGGCTTTCCATTCAAGGTGGTGCAGCTGGAGGGCACGATCTCGGATTCGAGCGTCTATGAGGCGCGCAGGCGCGTCTGTGATATCGGCTACCTGCGCCATCTCTACGAGCAAGACGGCAAAATCGGCTTCCGTTGCCCTGCTGAGCCTGTGGAACACTATGTGAAGAAGGGCGGCAACCTTGAGGACACAGTCGGGCGAGCTTGCTTGTGCAACGCGCTCGGCTCGACGACAGGCTTAATCCAACATCGCCGCGATGGTTCAGCCGAGCCTCCTATCGTGACCTCAGGCGACGATCTGGTCAATATTGGGCAATTTTTGCCCGAAGGCGCCACGCACTATAGCGCCGCCGATGTGATCGCTAAGTTGTTGAGCAAGTTACCTGTCCTGAGCGATGTACCTGAGCCTGCAGCGAGTCTCTAAAACGTTCCATGGCGAGCGTCCAGTCCAGGCGCTTGCTGAAGTGAGCTTCGTGATCGAGCAAGGCGAGTTCGTCAGCCTGATCGGGCAGAGCGGCAGCGGCAAAAGCACGCTCTGCAACCTGATTGCCGGCCTGTTGACGCCTGATTCGGGCGAGATTCGGCTGAATGGCGCCTTGATCAACGGCCAGACAGGCCATGTTGGCTATATGCCGCAGCGCGATCTGCTGATGCCCTGGCGGACAGTGCTGCAGAACGTGACTCTCGGCGCTGAGATCGCGCGCAAGCCGCTTGAACAGGCACGCCAACGCGCGCGCGCGCTCTTGCCGCTCTTCGGCCTGGAAGGTTTTGCCGATGCCTATCCGCGCCAGCTCTCAGGCGGCATGCGCCAACGCGCCGCGCTCCTGCGGACGATCCTGATGGATCGTCCGCTGTTGTTGCTGGACGAGCCGTTCGGCGCGTTGGATGCGCTGACGCGCCGCGAGATGCAAAACTGGCTGATGACAGTCTGGGCGCAGCTGCAGCCGACCGTCTTGTTTGTGACGCACGACGTGCGCGAAGCGGCTTTGCTCTCCGATCGCGTCTTGGTGCTGAGCGCACGACCAGGTCGATTGATCGCCGACGTGCCAATCCACTTGGCGCGGCCGCGCCGCGAGAGCGACGAAGCCTTCTTGCGCTTGCAAGCGCAGCTGCTCGGCTCGCTAGCCGCCTGAGCTGATGCGTGCGCCTCGCTGATCAAGACGCAGCTTCTAGAAGACGTGTTATAATGATAAGCACGTTTTATAGAAACGCGCTTTTTAGGAGACTCATCTGTTATGTCAGAGCCGCTAAAAGTCGGTTTGATCGTCGGGCGTGAGTGGTCAATGCCGCCGGCGTTGATCGACGCGATTCACAGGCGCAATGCAGGCGTGATCGCCGAATTCGTGAAATTAGGCGGCACGCGCATGAACGAGCCCGTGCCTTACCGCGTGATTGTAGACCGCATCTCGCACGAGGTGCCGTACTATCGCACATATCTGAAAAATGCCGTCTTGCAAGGCGTGAAAGTCGTCAACGATCCGTTCATGTGGTCGTCGGATGACAAGTTCTTCGGCGCGTCCTTGGCAGTGCGCCTCGGCGTGGCTTCACCCAAAACGCTAGTGCTGCCCAATAAGGATTACGTGCCGGGTATCGTGCATGAAGAGAGCCTGCGCAACTTAATCTATCCGCTGGACTGGGACTGGATCATCAGCTACGTGGGCATGCCATGCGTGCTTAAGGATGCGCACGGCGGCGGCTGGAAAGATGTCTACGTCGTCCACAGCAAGGAAGAGCTTTTGGCGCGCTACAATCAGACAGGCACGCTGACGATGATCGTGCAAGAGTTCATCCAATGGGACGAGTATGCGCGCTGCATGGTGCTCGGTCAGGAACGCGTCCATGTTATGCGCTACGATCCGCGCACGCGCTATTACGCGCCTGAGCACGGCTTCTCAACCGCGCTTTACACGCGCCTGCTGGAAGATTCGCTCAAGTTGTGCCGTGCGCTCGGCTACGATATGAACACTTGCGAGTTCGCCATCAAAGATGGCGTGCCCTACGCGATTGACTTCATGAATCCTGCGCCTGATATGGACATCTACTCGCTAGGCGAAGTTAATTTCCGTTGGTGCGTCGAGAACATGGCGGAGATGTGCATCGCCTTCGCCAAAGGCGAAGGCATGACGGCCGATCGCTATGCCTGGCGCGCGCACGCTAAGGTCACACGGAATGCCTAGCCATGTTGCGCGATGCGATTGCTTTCTACAACGATCTGCTCGACGATCAGAGCGCCGTCGAGGCACAAGCGGCGCTCAACCAGCAGATGCGCGCGCGGCGCTTGTTCTTCGGCGAGCGCGCCATCTGCAACGTCTTGCGTCCGCACTTCTACAAGCCTGAGCAGTGGGACTTCCTGAAGCGCGAGACCGAAATCTTGCTGCGCGCCTTCGCCAAGGCGCATCAAGCCTGCCTGCAGGATGCCTCGCTGCGCGCTCAGCTCGCTCTAGAGCCGTATGAGGAAGCGCTCTTCAGCCTTGAGATCGGCTATGAGGCGCCGTGGAACACTTCGCGCCTTGACTCGTTCTACGATCCTGATGCAGCGCGCTTGAAATTCGTCGAGTACAACGCTGAAACGCCTGCAGGCATGGGCTATGTTGACGAGATGGCTGAGGCCTTCCTGAGCCTTGAGGTCATGCAACGCTTCCAAAAGCATTACATCGTGCGCAGCTTCACTCTCGTGCGCAGCTTGTTGGCGACCCTGCTGGACGCCTATCGCCAATGGTCGGGCAAAGCGCAGCCTGAGCGTCCGCAGATTGCCATCGTGGATTGGCAAGACGTGCAGACGCTCAACGAGCATCACATCATCCGCGATCACATGGAGCAGGCGGGCTATCAGGCTATCCTGTGCGATCCGCGCGCGCTGGAGTTCCGCAACGGCGCGCTGTACGTCGGCGCTTTCCGCGTGGACTTGATCTATAAGCGCGTGCTCGCCAGCGAGCTGATCCAGCGCATGGGCATGGATAATCCAATTGTGCAGGCGCTCAAGGCGCGCGCCGTATGCATGTGCAATGCCTTCAGCGCCAAGCTGATGGCGAAGAAAGCTAGCTTCGCTCTGCTCAGCGATGAACAGAATGCCTATCTCTTCGCGCCCGAAGAGCGCGCTGCTATTGAAGCGCACATCCCATGGACGCGCCGAGTCAGTGAGCGGCACACGCATTTTCACGGGCAGAACATTGACCTTGTGCCGTTCATCGCCCAGAACAAGACGCGCCTTGTTCTGAAGCCAAATGACGAGTATGGCGGGAAGGGCGTCACAGTGGGCTGGGAAGCCAGCGATGAAGTCTGGGCAGCAACGCTGCAGCGCGCCTTGAGCGAGCCTTACGTGGTGCAAGAGCGCGTTGAGGCAGCTTATGAGGACTATCCGACTGTAGTGGAAGGCAAGCTGCACATCGCGCGCCGCTTAGTGGACGCCGATCCGTACATCTACCACGGTAAGACCGTCAGCGGCGGCTTGACGCGCCTTTCGGCAGCTGCCTTGCTGAACGTGACTGCGGGCGCGGGCTCGATCACGCCGACTTTCATCGTTGAGAAGCGCGAATAAAGCGTTAGCTTTTAGCGCCTGCGCGCTATACTGATGCGTATACGCCGCCTAATTGAGGATATTCACCGTGACTGTGCCAGAGACTCAAACGTTATCGGCTCATCCGCACGATCCGACGCCGCGTGGCTATTTCGGCCAATATGGCGGTCGCTTCGTGCCTGAGACGCTCATCCCTGCCCTGGACGAGCTGACTGCCGCCTACTATGCGCTGCGCGACGATCCTGAGTTCCAAGCTGAGCTTGCCTACTTGGCGCGCACTTATGTCGGGCGCCCAACGCCGCTGAGCTACGCGCGGCGGCTGAGCGAACAGCTCGGCGGCGCGCAAATTTACCTCAAGCGCGAGGATTTGGCGCACAGCGGCGCGCACAAGATCAACAATGCGCTTGGGCAGGCGTTGCTGGCCAAGCGCATGGGCAAACGGCGCATCATCGCCGAGACAGGTGCAGGGCAGCATGGCGTCGCCACAGCCACAGCCTGCGCGCTGCTCGGCTTGGAGGCGATCATCTACATGGGCAGCGTCGATATGGCACGCCAGCAGCCCAATGTCTTCCGCATGCGCTTGCTCGGCGCTGAAGTGCGCGCCGTGGACTCAGGCAGCCGCACACTCAAAGACGCTATCAACGAAGCCATCCGCGATTGGGTGACCAACGTGCGCAATACCTATTACCTGCTCGGCTCGGCGCTCGGGCCGCATCCGTATCCGCTGATGGTGCGCGATTTTCAGTCAGTGATCGGCTTTGAGGCGCGCCAACAGATGCTCGATCAGGCAGGCAAGTTGCCAGACGCGATTGTGGCGTGCGTTGGCGGCGGCAGCAACGCCATTGGCATCTTCCATGCCTTCCGCGACGATCCGAGCGTGCGCTTGGTCGGCGTCGAGGCAGGCGGCACAGGCATCGCTACAGGCAAACATGCAGCGCGCTTCGCCGATCCGAAATTGGGCAGGCTCGGCGTGCTGCAAGGCACGCGCTCGTACGTGCTACAAGACGAAGACGGTCAGATCGCCGAGACGCACAGCATCAGCGCAGGCTTGGATTATGCCAGCGTCGGGCCTGAACACAGCTACCTGCGCGAGATCGGGCGCGCTGAGTACACGCTAGCCACTGATGAGCAAGCCTTACAAGGCTTGCAAATGCTCTGCCAGTACGAAGGCATCATCCCTGCTCTAGAATCGGCTCACGCCGTCTATGAGGCGATCCGCCTCGCGCCAACTCTGCCTAAGAGCGCGGCGATTCTGGTCAATGTCAGCGGGCGCGGCGATAAAGACCTGGACACTGTGATCAAGGCATTGGGCAAGTGAGCGAGCAGGACTACCAAGCGCTGATCGCAGCTGAAGGCGCAATTTGGAGTGCAGCTGCACGCGATCTGGCTGCCAAGTGGCGCCCTGACTGGTCGGACATGCGGCGCACGCGCCATTATGCCGTCATAGACGGGCGCCATATCAGGCAGCTACTGGCGCTAGTGCAGCCTGGTTGGCGCGTGCTGGAGATCGGCTGCTCTTCAGGCTGGCTGGCGCTAGAGATGGCGCGACGTGGCGCGCATGTGGAAGGCGTTGATGTGGCGGCTGAGGCGATCAGCATCGCGCAGGCCTACGCCGCTGAGCATCCGCCGCCTGGCAGCGTCCGCTATCGTGTCGCCGATATCAACTATGAGCCATTGCCAGAGGCGCACTACGACTTGGTCGTAGCTGTTGGCGTACTGCATCACTTGGCGGAAGTGCGCGCCGTCCTCGAGCGCGTTCACAAGGCGCTCAAGCCGAATGGACTGCTCTTCGTGATCGATCCGTTTGACACGCCAACGGCCAATGCACTGATCGCCGGCGCGCTGACTTTCCTCTTGCCGACTAATGTGCCCTATCGCGATAAGATTCGGCACTTGTTGCGCCTGCGCACGCGCGCTGTAGAGCGCATGAAAGCCAGCATCGAGGCGCGCGGCTTGAGTCCATTCGAAGGCTATGGCAGGCATCAGGAACCGCTGGCTGTTATCCGCGAGCTGTTCCAAATCGAGCAGCTGCGCGCGCACAACGCCTTCACAGGCTATGTGATCGCCAATTTGGCGATGCCCGAGCCATTGGCAATCCTGATCGGCCGCTTGCTACTGCCTTTCGATGCGCTAGCTGTGCGGCTGCGCCTGCTGCAAGGCTTGAGCTACAAGCTGATCGCGCGCCGCACTTAAAATCGACAGCAAAAAGTCCCTGGAGGATAGACGTTGTCTGAGCAATCCAACGTTGATTATCAAGCGCTGATCGCAGCTGAGGGCGCGGCTTGGGGCAATGCTGCGCGCAGTCTGGCTGCTAAATGGCGTCCTGATTGGCAGGATATGCGCCATATGCGCCACTATGCCATCCAAGATGGGCGCTACCTCGAAAAACTTTTCGCCCTAGTGCAGCCTGGTTGGCGTGTGCTGGACATCGGCTGCTCATCAGGTGTAATCTCGCTAGAGATGGCGCGACGTGGCGCGCATGTAGAGGGTATAGACGTCTCGGCCGAGGCGCTCAAGATTGCCCAAGACTATGCAGCTGAACATCCGCCACGCGGCAGCCTCCAATATCGACTCGCAGATGTCAACTGTGACCCGCTGCCAGAGTCCTACTATGACTTGATCGTAGCGCTGGGCGTCTTGCATCATCTGACTGATGTGCGCGCTGCTTTGGAGCGCATACATACAGCGCTCAAGCCAAATGGTTTATTGTATGTGAGTGACTTCTTGGAAACACCGACCGTTAACGCACTTATCGTCGGCGCTTTCACCTTGCTGCTGCCTGCTGAAATAAGCTATCGTGATAAAATTCGCCATCTGCTCCGCTTGCGCACGCGCGCTATAGAGCGTATGAAAGCAAGTATGGAGACGCGCGGTTTCAGCCCCTTTGAGGGCAGTGGCAGACATCAAAACTCGTTAGAAGCTGTTCATGAACGCTTTCATGTGGAGTGGGTGCACATACACAATGCCTTTGTGCGCCCAGTGACCGCCAATCTAGCCATGCCTGAACGGCTGGCGGTGCTGATCGGACGATTATTACTGCCGTTTGACGAACTAGCGGTGCGGCTGCGCTTGCTGCAAGGCTTGTGCTATAAACTCCTAGCGCGCCGCGCCTGATTTTGCGCTACAATCAAACTGAATTCATCCAATGCTGAGGAGTCGTGAGTCATCATGGGCAACTTGACGCTTGAACGCTTCTTGCAGAATCTGAATCCGTTCTCGAACGATCCTTTCAACCTGATCTGGGGCATCTCGCTGTAT
>RFIM01000119.1 GCA_003695215.1 Chloroflexota bacterium | reverse complement strand
CGCCAAAATTATTGCAAAACGAAAGCTGGAGGTGAGGCGCGCGCATGGGAAGCCGCATCTTAGTTGTGGAAGACAACGCAGATAATCGCGTTCTGATTATGGACGTGCTGGACTCAATGGATTATGAAGTGATCATTGCCACTGATGGCGAGGAAGGCGTGAAGAAGGCCCATGCTGAGCGCCCTGATCTGATCCTGATGGATATCTCCCTGCCACAAATGGACGGCTTGACAGCCACACGTCGCATCAAAGCCACGCCCGAGCTGCAGCACATCCCGATCATCGCCCTGACTGCCCATGCTATGGTCGGCGACCGCGAGCGCGCCTTGGAGGCAGGCTGCGATGACTACGTCTCCAAGCCGATTGACCTGCGCGAGCTTGCCACAAAGCTCACGCAATACTTGCCATCGTGATGCGCAAGGCCTGTGCGCAAAAGCGCTGAGCTTAGCGCTGAAAAGAAGGCGTTTAGGGCAGGCTGCGCAAGCCTGCTGCCTGAAGCATGGCGCGCACTTGCGCTAGCGCCGCTGCTTCTTGCCCATGAGCGTAGAACTCCAGCCCGAGCGTGCCGCTGAACTGCAAACGCGCCAAAGTGCGGAAAAGGTTGGCGAAGTTGATCTCGCCTGTGTTGGGCGCGCCGCGCGTTGGCACATCGCCAATGTGAACGGTCGAGTACAAGCCACGATAAGCCTCTAGGCCGTAGATCAAGTTGCCGCCTGTGCGCTGCTGATGGTAGCAATCGAAGGCTAGGCGCAATTGCGGATGCCCGATGCGCCGCACCACGTCTGCGGCTAGCGCCTGCGTGTGCACTAGGATATCGCCTTGCAGATCGAAGGTATTCAGCGCCTCAAACCAAACTTCAATCGACGTCTTCTCGACCAGCTGCATGACTCGCGCCGCGCCTTCCAGCAGATTGGCGTATTGCTCAGCAGGCGTGTAGTTGCGGCTGAGCCGCTCTGCCCAGCCATCAGGATTGATCTGATTGCTGAACATGAAGAGCCGCTTGATGCCGTAGCGCTGCGCCATCTCCAGCGATTCGGCCCAGGCCTCAAGGCAGGCGTTGTGCCGCGCCGAATCAACCAGGCTGCCACAGGCGTTATCGAAGGTATCTGAGAAAATCACGTCGTGCTGACGGCAAGCATCGGCGATCTCATCTATTGGGCGCTGCCGCCACGCCCAGACTTCCACGCTGCGGATACCAAGCGCTGCACAAGCCGCCACGCGCTCAGGATAGGGCAGGTCAGTGAACCAGAAGTCCAGGTAAGCCGTCAAGGTGAGCATCAGCTATGTCATCCACAAGCCCTAGAACGGAAATTGGCCGCCGTCGATGACTAAGGCTTGACCAGTGATCCACGAGGCATCGTCTGAGGCAAGGAAAGCTACGGCGCCTGCCACGTCCTCAGGCGTGCCGAGCCTGCGCACAGGCAGCTCTTGGGCGCGCATTTTCAGGAAGGTGCCAGGCTCCCAGCCGTTCTGCTTGCAGATCAGCTCGTCCACTTTGTAGCCCATCTCGGTCAGCAAGGTGCCAGGGCAGACGGCGTTGACCGTCACACCGTACGGCCCGAGATCAATGGCAGCCGAGCGCGTCAGGCCGACCACTCCGGCCTTAGTGGCGCAGTAGGCTGCCGAGTTTGGGAAGCCGATCACTCCGGCAAGCGATGCCACATTGATGATCCGCCCGTAGCGCTGCGCGACCATGAACGGCGCTACACTCTGCATGCAGACCATAGCGCCTGTCAGGTTCACGTTCAAGGCGCGTTGCCAATCTTCCATGCGCATTTCGGTGAATGGCGCGCTGGTGTAGATGCCTGCGTTGTTCACCCAGATATCGATGCGCCCGAATTGGCGATAGATCGCCTCGATCACGGCGCTGACCGACTGGTGATCGGTCACGTCCACAGTGTACTTAGCAGCAGACGTCGGGAAGAAATCATCGCGAATGGTTTGCCGATCCAGCATGGCAACTTGCGCGCCTTCGGCAGCCAAGCGGCAGGTGATGGCAGCGCCAATGCCTTGCGCTGCGCCTGTGATCGCCGCCACGCGCCCAACGAAACGATTCATGGTGGAGAGATCGGTCATGGCTCGCCGCTACCTGTTGCTGAGGCGTGTGCTGATGCACACTGTGCCTGTGATGATACCTTTTAGCAAGGCACATGGCAATATCTCTGCTTGCCGAGAAAGGCTGAGCGCGCCCTGAGTCAGGCTGCTCATTCTAGGACCAGATCGGCGTAGCGATCGTCAGCGTTGAGCTGGCGCCGCACCTGACGTTCGAGTGCCTCAAGGGCCTCGATCAGTGCGTCGTAGCACTCAGCTGTGCGCCGATCGCCGTTCGGCAGATGATCGTAGAGCCGTTCGCTTTGGGCCAGCATGCCTTCCAAAATGCCCAGCATCCGCCAATAAGCCTGTTGCCAAGTTGCCCATTCTGCCATTTTGCGCTCTCCTTGCTCACTCGTAGAAAGGATTTTTGACCACGCGCGCTGCAGCGCCGCCCAACAGGCGCACTGCGCCGAGCGCCGCCATGCTCAGCGCCACGGCCGCGTCAATGCGGCCGCTATTTTTGACCAAACGGCTGCCGCGCTCAGTGTGTTGCAACGCCGCGTTCAGCACGTGCGCGCGCAAGCTCGGATCGCCCGTGTGCCGCAGGCGCCCTTCGCTCAGCAGCGTCCGCAGGTGTGCATCGCTGAGCAGGCGCGGCGCGCCCTGCCCAAAGGGCATCATTGGCGCGCCAAGCCGCGCGGCTTGCTCTGCTACTGCCACCATCTGATAGGGATCGTAGTACACAGCTGCAACGCGGCACGTCTGCGTCAGGCGCGCTAGCTCGGCGCCCAGAGTCTCGCTCAGGTTCAGCGGCAGTTGCCCTTCAGGCTGCCAGACTCGGCAATACAGCACCTCGATCCACTGACGTTCAGCGTTCCAGGTGCAGCCAACTAGCGCTGTGCTATCGTGATGAGTGCCTGCATCGGCGCCGAAGACGATCGGGCGCGAGTCGTCTGCGCCGAGTGGCATCAGCGCAGGCTCGTAGAGCGCATCCCAGTGCGCGGCTGTGCAAAGGGCGTCAGCGCTCTGGGCGCGCCGATTTTCCCAGACGCGCAGGTATTCGGCTTCAGGCAGGAGGCGACGCTGTTCAGCCAGGTAGGCGGGCGTGTGCCATGCCATGCGCGGCACATGATCGTAGTACACGAACAGGTTGCCGTTGCGCCAACAGGCGGGCTCGCCATCGCCATTCTGCAGGTGGCGCAGCTCGGGCACGGGCTCGCCGCGCAGGCCTTCGTCAATCAAGGCGTGCCACCAGGTTGAGTTCGCCCAACCTTGATAGCCGGTGTAGAAGATCAGGCTGTTGCGGCGCGTTGGCACAGGGCTGAACTCAGTGGCAAAGCGCACGCTGCGCTCGTGGATCACGCCCCAGGCCTCATCAAAGGTGGCGAAAGTTTGGTTGCCGCCTGCCTCGCCGCGCACGTCATTGGGCACGGCGCGGATCAGCGTGCCGTTGCTGAAACGAATGGCGCTCTGCGTGGCTTGCCAATCCAAACCGCGCCGCAAGATCGGATTCTGCTCCAAGGCGCGCAAGATGTAGCGGAAGACTCGGTTGCGGCTGCCTTCGAGGTCGTTAGCCAGCACATACTGCTCGCCATTCGGCTCGACAAAAAGGGCAAACCATAGGTGCAGCGCAGCTGCCAAAGTGCTTTTGGCGCTCTTCTTCGGGCAACTCCAGACCACACGGCTGTACGGCAAGGGCGAGTCGCCTTCAGGGAAGAGATGCTCGAGGATCGGGCGCTGGAAAGCCGACCAAGTGGCGCGTCGCGGCGGCTTGTGATCGGGCAGGTACATGCCGCCGCGCGATTCGGCCCAGCGCAGGAAGGAAGGTCGTGAGCGCCTCATGGCGTTTGCGAGTCCTCGCTTTCTGAGAGTGCGGCGTAAAGGCGCGCCGCTAGATCGTCCTCATAGGCATCCTGTGAGTGACGTTGCCAATACAAGTTAGTGGCCAGGGCCTGCGCGATGCTTTTGCTGCGCCGCATGAGCGTGGCTAATTGCTGGTAGACGCTGATGCCGCTGCCATCAGCGCGCAGCGGCTCGCCGCTGAGCAGGGCGCTGCTTGTTAAGGCAATGCGGCTGAGCGCCAACTCTAGGGCACGGCGCTGCTGGGCGATCAGGCGCTCGACATCTTCAGCGGGCAGGTTGCTCAGGGCGGAAGGGCGCAGGGCATCGGCGTTCAGGGCTGCGCTAAACTGTTCCAGCTCGGCGGCCAGGCGCGTCAGGCTGCTGATGGCGCCGCTGATTTGACCGTTGCGCTCGCCTGCCCAAGCGTCAAGGCGCTCGGCAAGCGCTAAGCTGGCTTCTGCCATGCTTTGGAAGTAGCGCGCCAGGTGCGCCGCGCGCAGCGGATCGGGCAACTTGGCTGTGATAGGGACCTCGCGGCTGTAAAAGCCATGCCGCACAGCTTTACGGACGGGCATGCCAGCGGCATCCTTTCTGCTCAGATCGTCTTCGCATGCCGCTACATGCTACAATAGAACGGATGTTCTAACAAGGACAAAAATGGTTAAGAGGCGGTTGTGGAAACATTAGCGCAGGCGGCGCTCAAGGTGTGTAGAGCCTGAGGGCGATGCTGCGCAGCCCTTCGGTGCCACGCACAGAGACTTGCGCCGCGCGCGGCAACTGACCGCGCCACGCTAGCTCGCGGTTCAGGCGCAAAGTCGCCTCTGAGCCATCCCAGTAGAGCCAGATTTCGTTACTTTCAGGCGGGCGCCGCAGGTGGATGAAGCCAATTGCATCAGTTTGGAATGGCGCTACAGCAAAGGAGGCATCGCCGTGCAGGCTGATG
>RFIM01000118.1 GCA_003695215.1 Chloroflexota bacterium | reverse complement strand
AGCGATACCTTCGAGCCGCTGATCGTTTTTGCGGCTCTGCAAGGGCATGCTGCCTTGCCGCGCCAGCCACAGCGCCTGATTGCGCAGCTGTGGCAACCGGTCTTCGATCGCACTAGCGAATTTCTCTCAACTGAGGCTCAGAAGGCTGCCGAATCTGCTTTGCTAGGCTACTTAACAGATTTGCAAGAGCAGGCGGCGCGCTTCGCCCAAGAGATTGGCTTGCGCTCAGCAACGAACCTTGCCCAGCAGCTTGCGCGCGTGGATGAGCCGCGCTTTCGGCTCAGCGCCTGCAAACTGCCTGACGATCCGATGCGCTCAGGCGTGATTTTGCGTGGCAGGCTAGAGTCCGATCAAGGTGCGTGGATCGCTATCCGACCGCTGCGTCGGTTCGCCTGCTGTGAGTCGATTTCGTTGGCAGAAGCGCCGAGCGGTGGCGCCTTAGCTGTAGCAGAAGACGGCACCTTTCGCTTCTACGCCGAGCCGCGCTATCTCTATACTTTCTGGCTGCACGATTGAAATCCGTCATTTCCAAAAGCGCGGCCTAGCGGCATAATAGTGGGTGAGAACGACTTGCCTGAGAGTGCTTTAGGAATCAACAGCTGCTATGAAACGCATGACCAGCGCCGAAGCGCGCCAAGCCTTCCTCGACTTTTTTGAAGGGCATCAGCATCAAATTGTGAGCTCTTCTTCGCTCGTGCCGAGCAACGATCCGACGCTGCTTTTCACCAATGCCGGCATGGTGCAGTTCAAAGATGTCTTTCTCGGTCTCGATCAGCGCCCTTATAAACGCGCTGCCACAGCCCAGAAATGTATGCGCGTCAGCGGCAAGCACAACGACTTGGAGAACGTCGGCCCGTCGCCGCGCCACCACACCTTCTTCGAGATGCTAGGCAACTTCAGCTTTGGCGATTACTTCAAGTCTCAGGCGTGCCGCTTCGCCTACGATTTATTGACCAAAGTTTATGGCCTGCCTGCCGATCGACTTTATTTCACTGTGCACACGCATGATGACGAAGCCTACCGCGTCTGGACAGAAGAGATCGGCATCGCACCTGAGCGCGTTCATCGCTTGGGCGATAAGACCAACTTCTGGCAAATGGCGGATGTAGGCCCGTGCGGCCCGTGTAGCGAGATTTTCTGGGATTGGCAGCCTGAGCGCGGCACCGACTTCCAAACTATCGCTCGTGAGCTGGCTGAAGATACAGGGCGGCTCTTCGAAGTCTGGAATCTGGTCTTCATGCAGTATAACCAGCGCATGGATGGCAGCCGCGAGCCCTTGCCTGCGCCCAGCGTGGATACAGGCATGGGCTTGGAGCGCATCGTGAGCGTGCTGCAGGGCGTGCAGAGCAACTATCAGACCGATCTGTTCACGCCGATCATCGCGCGCATTCAGAAGCTGAACAATAGCACGCCTGCAGATTACCAAGCCGATCCTGTGCCCTATCACGTGATTGCCGATCATGTGCGCGCGGCGTCTTTCCTGATCGCCGACGGCGTGCTGCCCGGGCCGAAAGATCGCGGCTCAGTGTGCCGCATGGTCATTCGGCGCGCGGCGCGCTATGGCAGGCGTATCGGCTTCCAAGAGCCATTCTTGGCTGAGGTAGCAGAGGCGGTTATCGAGGTGATGGGCAGCCATTACAAAGAGCTGGTCGAGCGTCGCGAGGCGATCCGCAAGGCACTGACTCAGGAAGAAATTCGCTTTGGGCGCACTTTGGAGCGCGGCTTACAGCAATTGGACGAGATGCTCGCTCGATTGCCTGCAGGCGGCAAGCTCAGTGGCGCCGATGCCTTCTTTCTGAAGAGTTCGCTGGGCTTGCCCTTCGAAGTCACGCGGGACGTCGCCCGTGAGAAGGGCTATGACGTGGACGAGGCGGGCTATGCCCAAGAAGAGGCGCAACACAGCCTGATCAGCGGCGGCGGGCAGGCAATGGGCACTATTGAGAGCGCCGAAGTATACGCTGTGCTTCTGCGCGAGCTGCAGGGCATTGGCGCGCTGCGCGAAGAAGGCGTGGTCTACAATCCCTACGGCGACCTGACCAAGAACATCCGCATCCTAGCCATCTTGCGTGATGGCCAGCCTGTTGAGTGCGCCGAAGTTGGCGACCGCGTGGAAGTGGTGGTGCAGGCTACGCCATTCTACGTCGAGGCGGGCGGCCAGGTCAGCGATACGGGCGTGCTGCGCGGCGCGACTTGGGCCATAGACGTGGAGGACGTGCGCCGCCCGATCAGCGGGCTGATCGTCCATATTGGCGAAGTCGTGCAAGGGCAGCCTAAGCTCGGCGATACCGGTGTGGCACAAGTGGACGAAGTGCGTCGCTGGAACATCATGCGCAATCACACAGCGACGCACCTGCTGCACGCGCAGCTGCGCGCTCTGCTGGGCAATCACGTGCAGCAGAAAGGCTCTCTGGTAGCGCCGGATCGTCTGCGCTTTGACTTCAGCCACGACTCAGCGCTGACGCCTGAGGAGATCGCGCAGCTCAACAGCAATATCAACGCGGCCATCACTGCAAACATGCCTGTGATCATCGCTGAAAAGAGCCTTGAAGAGGCGCGCAAAGAAGGCGCTATGGCGCTCTTCGGCGAGAAGTATGGCGAGCGCGTGCGCACAGTCCTGGTTGATGGGCCCGGCTTGATGAACGGCAAATATAGCTATGAGCTATGCGGCGGAACGCATGTGCCGTCTACAGCCCTGATCGGTTCGTTCATCATCACAACTGAAGGCAGCGTAGCGCAAGGTACGCGGCGCATCGAGGCGCTGACGGGCGCTGCTGCGCAGCAATACATCGCACGGCAACTGGATACCTTGCGCCAGACGGCGCTCAAGCTGGGCACAACTGCTGATGGCGTGCTGATGCGCCTTGAGGCGCTCCAAGCCGAGCTAGCGGAAGCCCGTCGCGAGAATGCGCGCTTGCGCTCACAGCTCGCGAAGATGGTCTTCGATACGCTCTTGGCGAAGACGGAGAAAGTCAACGGCGTGAACGTGCTTGTGGCGCAGGTCGGCACGGCATCTGCAGAGACGCTGCGGGAGATGACCGATTGGTTCAGAGATCGCATGAAATCGGGTGTGGTCATCTTTGGCGCGCTGAGCAGCGATGAGAAGCCGCAGCTGATCGCGGCAGTGACCGACGATTTGGCGAAGCGCGTTCACGCCGGCAATCTGATCAAGCAGATCGCGCCGATAGTCGGCGGCGGCGGCGGCGGGCGCCCGAACATGGCGCAAGCGGGCGGCAAAGAGGCGAGCAAGCTACCTGAGGCGCTCAGCGCAGCGCGCAAACTGGTGATCGAGGCGCTCGGTCATAGCGGATGAGGCGCGCAGACGCGCGATCCTAGCTGGAGGCATAGAGCATGCGCTATATCGACGAATATCGCGATGCAGAGGCCGTCCACAAGTATGCGGCCTTGCTGGCAAAGTTAGTCAGGCGCTCATGGACGCTGATGGAAGTTTGTGGCGGGCAAACGCACGCCATTCTGCGCTTTGGCATCGACGAGCTGCTTCCGCCACAGATCACCTTGCTGCATGGGCCAGGCTGCCCTGTATGTGTGACGCCGCTTGAGCTGATCGACAAAGCGCTGGAGATCGCGGCGCAGCCGAACGTGATCTTCACCAGCTTTGGCGATATGCTGCGCGTGCCAGGCTCGCACGGCGATCTGCTCAGCTGCAAAGCGCGCGGCGCCGATGTGCGCATGGTCTACTCGCCGCTAGACGCGCTCAAATTGGCGCAAGCGAATCCCGAGAAGCAAGTCGTCTTCTTCGCAGTGGGCTTTGAGACCACAGCGCCTGCTAATGCAATGGCAGTCTACCAAGCGCACAAGCTGGGCATCACTAACTTCTCAATTCTGGTCTCGCACGTGCTAGTGCCGCCAGCTATCGAGGCGATTCTCTCGGCAGAGGGCAATCGTGTGCAGGCCTTTTTGGCAGCAGGGCATGTTTGCGCCGTGATGGGCTACACTGAGTATGAGCCATTGGCGCGCAAATACGGTGTGCCGTTTGTGGTCACAGGCTTTGAGCCGCTGGATATCATGCAAGGCGTCTATATGGCGGTCAAGCAGCTTGAAGAAGGGCGCGCCGAGGTCGAGAATCAGTATGCGCGGGCGGTCACGCGGGAAGGCAACACACACGCCATTGCCTTGATCCGCGAGGTGTTCGAGGTTGTGCCGCGCAAATGGCGCGGGATCGGCGAGATACCTGCCAGCGGCTTGGCGCTGCGGGCTGGCTATGCCGCTTTCGATGCTGAGAAGCGCTTTGGCGTGGCAAGCTACACGGCGCAAGAGAGCAGCGAGTGCCTCAGCGGCCTGATCTTGCAAGGCGCCAAAAAGCCGAACGAATGCCCTGCCTTCGGCACGCGCTGCACACCTGAGCATCCGCTCGGCGCCACAATGGTCAGCAGTGAAGGCGCCTGCGCCGCTTATTACCGCTATCGGCTGCACAACGTCGGTCAGGCGGAGGCCACATGAGCGAATTCACCTTCAGCTGCCCGATTCCGATCTCGGAGTATCCACAGGTGCTCTTGGCGCATGGCAGCGGCGGCAAGTTGATGCACCAACTCTTGGATAAGCTGATCGCGCCGACGTTCGCTAATCCGATCAGCGCTATGGGGCATGACGGCGCAACGTTGACCTTCAACGGCAGCCGTCTCGCCTTCACGACCGACTCGTTCGTGGTCAAGCCGCTCTTCTTTCCGGGCGGCGATATCGGCACGCTAGCGGTCAACGGGACGGTCAACGATCTAGCGATGTGCGGCGCACGGCCGCGCTATCTGAGCCTGAGCTTGATCCTTGAGGAAGGCCTGCCGATGGAGACGCTTTGGCGCGTGGTGCAGTCCATACGCGCTGCGGCTGAAGCTGCTGAGGTGCAGATCGTCACTGGCGATACCAAAGTGGTCGATCGCGGCAAGGGCGATGGCGTGTTCATTAACACAGCTGGCATCGGCGCGATCGAACACGATCTGGTCATTGCGCCGCACATGGTGCGCGAAGGCGATGCGATCCTGATCAACGGCGATCTCGGTCGGCATGGCATTGCCATCATGGCCGTTCGCGAAGGCTTGACTTTCGAATCAGCCATTGAGAGCGACTGCGCGCCGTTGGCGGCGCCTGTGATGCGCCTGATCGAAGCAGGCGTGAGCGTTCACTGCCTACGGGATATGACTCGTGGCGGCATGGCGAGTAGTTTGGTGGAAATTGCCAAAGGCTGCGGCTTGCATCTGCACATTGATGAGGCGCGCATTCCAATCCGCGATGAGGTGCGCGCAGCCTGCGAAATTCTTGGCTTGGATCCGCTCTATGTGGCCAACGAAGGGCGCTTTGTGGCCTTTGTGCCGCAAGCACAAGCCGAGCGCGCTTTGGAAGCCATTGGCGAAGGCGCTGTGCAAGTCGGTGAGGTGCGCGCCGATGCCAAGGGCAAGGTGACGGCGCAGAGCCGCATCGGCGTCAGCCGCATCGTGGACATGCTCAGCGGCGAGCAATTGCCGCGCATTTGCTAGGGCGCGCTCTGGCCGCTGAATCAAAAAGGCTCTCGCCATACGGCGAGAGCCTTCGTTTGAGCCTCGGCTCAACTCACTGAGCGATCGTCCAGGTCTCAATGTTCCAGAACAACTCGTTCGGGCGCGGGTCGAAGCCGATCACGTTGGAGCGGGCGGCATACTGACCGTTGATCACGAACAACGGAATGTAAGGCAGCTCTTCCTGGAACAGGCGCTGCAGCTCATAGTAGTAGACGTTGCGGTCTTCCTCTGCGCAGCCAGGCGTTGAGAGGCCTTTCTGCAGCAGCTCGTCTACGCGCGGATTGCTCCAGCTGGTGAAGTTGCTGCCGCTGCCGACCACATCCGAAGAGCGAGCGAACAGCTGGGTCTGATCCGGATCATCGGGATAGCCATTGCGCCAGCCGAGAATGAAGGCGTCGTAGGTCTGGCTGCGGAAGCGGTCGATCAGCACATTGAAGTCGATAGTTTGGAAGTCCACTTCGATGCCGACCTGAGCCAGCTGATCCTTAACGATAGTGCCGATTGCTTCACGGCGGGTGTTGCCCTGATTGGTGAACAGGGTGAAGCTGAAGCGCACGCCATCTTTGACTAGGATGCCATCCGGGCCGGGCGTCCAGCCTGCCTCAGCCAGGAGCTTCTTGGCAGCCTCAGGATCGTATGGGATTGGCTCCAAGTCAGGGTCAGCGGCCCATGAGGTGGGGATCAAGTTGGCAGCCATGCGCGTGCCTTCGCCGAAGACAGCGCCCTTGATGATGCTATCGACATCAATGGCGCGGGCAATTGCTTGGCGCACCTTGATATCGCCGAAGAGCGGGTGCTTGCCTTGATCGATCGGATTGCCGTTGGCATCCAAGCCGTTCTGCGGGTTGGTCGGATCGGCAAAATTCAGAGCCAGGTAGTCCCATGAATTGCCAGGGAAGTCGAAGACCTTCACTTCGCCGCGATCCTCGGCTGCTTTGATATCTGAGCGGCGGTTGACAGGCGCGCCGTCAATGATGCTGGTCTCGCCAGCCAGGAACTGCTCAACCAAGACGGTTTGATCGGGCACCACTTTGTAGATGAAGCCATCGAGCTTGGCGGCGCCGAATGGGTAGTCAGGATCAGTCACCAGGCTGGTTTGGTCGCCCGTGCGGAACTCGCCGAACTTGAAGATGCCGGCTGTGACGTTCGGGCTGAGGTTGAAGGGCAGGTCGCGCAGCGCCTCAGGCGCCGTCTCAGCATAGATGTGCGCAGGCACGAAGGGCAGGCTGCTCTGAGCCAAAGCGCGGCAGCTGGCCACTTTGTGCGTGACGACGAGCGTGTAGTCATCAGGCGCTTCCACGCTCTCGATCAAGCCCGTGTAGAAGGTCAGGAATGACTTGGTGGCTTCGTTCTGCGCCACTTGCCACGAGAACAGGAAGTCGCGGGCAGTGATCGGCGTGCCATCTGACCACTTACGGTCGCGAGCGAGCTTGAAGGTGACCGTGCGGCCGTCCTCGCTGATCTCCCAGTCTTGCGCCATCGCCTCGGGCACGCCCTTGACAATGGTTTGCTGGTCAGGGTCAGTGCCGAGCAGGCCAGGGAACAGGAAGCCGACAATGCGCGCGCAAGCTGTATCGTTGCAGAAAAGCGGGCTGAAGGTGTTCGGGCCGCTGCCGAACGTAGCCTCAATCAACACGCCACCGCCGCCTTGCGCGTTAGTTGCTGTGGGCAGAGCGGAGAAGACGAGCGCGAAGGCCGCACCCAAAAGGAACAACTTGACAAGGTTCTTCATTTGGCAAATCCTTCTATATCTAGTTGCCGATTGGCAACATCCAAACGATGCTGCTTGGGCTATATTCTACCCTGCCCCTTGCAGATTTACAAAAACTTCGGGCGCGTTTTTGAACGCCCATTTGATAGGATTCATGCGCCAAGATAGCTTTTTGTGCAAAATGACTAAAAAGCAAAGCCTGTGTTACAATCACTCTGGATTTGGAAGCAGAAAGGATTTTCGGAATGCCTAAGAGCGGATGGATCGGGCGGGCGCAACGCACCATTGGCTTGGCGTTGTTGGCGCTGTTGGCAGCCTGCAATGTGGTTGTGCCGCGCGATGAGAGTGCCGCGGCGCTGCTGCCTAACCTGAGCGGCTACACCGTTGAGAATACGCTCAACATCACAGACGCGCTGACCAAAGCTGGCGCTGGCGCGGCTCTAGCAGGCGGTCAGGTGCAGTTTGCCGCAGCGGTCGGCGCCATGGGCAACTATGTGACGTGCTTGCAGCGCGTTGGCGCCATTGAAGGGCGCACTTACCTTCAGCAGGAAAATCCGCTCAAGGCAGGCTTGATCCTGATCGTCAACCGCAACAAGATCAGCGATCCACAGACGCTGCTTGGCTGCGCTGTGCCTTCAGACTCTAGCAGCATGCGGGCAATGGAAGTCTCTGAGTATGGCTTCTGTGCGAATACCTATACATTGCGCAAGAACGCCAACGAATTCTATATCATCTACGCGGCTTCTAGCCCGCAAGTGTGCGAAGCCTTTTGCAGCGCGCTTGAAGGCTGCCGATAATTGGCTGAGATCGAAGGACGCCGAATTCTAGACGAGGCACATCTGATGGGGCGATTACTCAGGGCGCATCCTTGCCCTGTCTGCAATTATCACGTCGAGGCTGAGCTGTACGAAGGCCACAGCGGCATCGATCCGATCTTCTTGCGCAACCACTACACCTTGGCGATCTGCGCCGATTGCCATCATCTGATCTCCGTGTTAGTGCCGAACACAGAGCGCGAGACGCAAGATGCACTGCGCACGGCGCGTCGCGATCTGATCCAAATGGAAGCTGACGCCATCACGGGCGATGAACGCGCCCGCGACTTGTTGCCGCTCTTCCGCGCCGCGCTAGAAGCCTTCGATGAGAACGTGCCGCAAGCGGTCAGCGATTGCAGCTACTGCGGCAGCACTAACGTCGAGCTGGTGGGCGCTGAGGATAGCCGCTTGTACGATATTCAGCGCGCGTGGGTGCGTTGCCCGCGCTGTGAGGAAGGTCGCCTGCTGATCGAGACCGTCGGCATATGGACTTGAGGCCGCTGAGCGCATTGGCAGCTGGCCGAGACGAAAATTAATTTTTAGAAATAGAAAGGATCGTTACATGAGCGAAGACGATACACTCAGCACGCAGCAAGCACTGGACACGCGACGCCTGTGGCTTCACGACTTCAGCCGCGCGTTGCTAGAAGCACAACCACTAACTGCGCTGCCAGCTAGCAGCTTCGCCACGCATTTAGGCAGGCTAGAGCGCGCCATTGGCGAAGGCGATAGCTATGATTCGGCCTTGGAGCAATGCGCCTTAGCTGATCCGCACCTTTGCTTCGAAAGCCTGCTGATCGAAGATGTGCGCCGCGCCGCAGACGCGCTGTTGCCGCGCTTTGTGCCCGAATGGGCGAGTGGCGTAGTGAGCGTCGATCTCTCGCCGCTGCGCGCTGAGTCGCCTGCGGAACGCCTCGAAGCTGCACGCCAACTTTTCAGAGCCATTGATCGGCCCAATGTGCTGATCAAAATGCCCGCCCAAGCTGACCTGCTGACAGTGCCCGAGCAGCTGCTCTACGAAGGCGTGAACATCCATTTCACGCACGTCTACCATACAGATGGCTATGAGCGCGCTGCTGAATGCTACATGCGCGCCCTCGAGCGCCGCGCGCTTGAAAATCTCGCGCTTAATGGCGTATTCTCCGTGATCAGCTTTCATGTCGGCGCTATTGATGCCACAGTCGATCGGCAATTGCAGAACAACATTCGTGCGGCGCAGGCGCGCAGCGAGCTAGCGCGCGTCTCTGCCAATGCCGAGCTGCTCGGCAAGATCGGCGTGGCGAATGCTAACAACGTCTATCGCCGCAGCCGCGATCTCTTCAACAGCGAGCGCTTCGCGCGTTTGCGTGCGCGCGGCGCCTTGCCTCAGCGCCTGTTGTGGACAGAAATCGCGCCGATCAGCCCTTTGCAGGCGCCGATGCACTATGTGGACTGCCTGAATCACGCCGAAGCGCTCTTGCTGCTCGAGCCGACTTTGCTGGAGCATCTGGCTAATCACGATCAGGATGCCATGCAGCGCACTCTGGCGCTGCGCGAAGCGCCGGATATCCTGGCGCGCCTTGCGGCAGTTGGCATTGAGCTGGACTTGATCGCGCGGCAGTTGCTCGGCGATGCCGAAGAGATGTACAGCGAAGCCTTCGCCAAGCTGATCGCGCGCGTCGACGGCAAGCGCAAGCTGCTCTCTAGCGGCTTCATGCGCCGCCAGACCCTGGTGCTTGGGCAGTATCAGAAGCCTGTGGAAACTGAGCTGGCCCGTCTGCGCGCACAAAAGAGCATCACGCGCACTTGGGCGTGCGATGCTAGCCTGTGGACGGACTCGCCGCAAGTGGCCGCTCAGATCGAAAACCGTCTGGGCTGGCTGCGCCTGCCGACCGACGGACGCATTGATCGCGAGGTCTTGAGAGCGGCACGTGATGAATCGCGGCGCGCAGGCTGGCGCCATTTGGTCATGCTGGGCATGGGCGGCGCCAACATCACTGCAGAGACGCTCTACGCCATCTTTGGCCAGCAGGAAGGCTTCCCTGCCTTGATCACCCTTGATAGCACTGATCCAACCGCCATTCGCGATGTCGAGGCGCAGATCGACCTAGCGCGGACGTGCTTCATCGTCGCCAGCAAGTCGGGCAGCACGCTCGAGACGCTTGCTATGCTTTATTATTTCTACGATAAGGTGCAAAACGGCGATCAATTCATCGCCATTACCGATCCTGAGACGCGCCTTGCTGAAGAGGCACAGCGTCTAGGCTTCCGCGCCATCTATTACAATCCGACCGATATGGCAGGGCGCTATGCCGCGCTGAGCTATTTCGGCATGTTGCCAATAGCCATGCTAGGCTTGGATTTTGAGCGCTTGTTAGATCGAGCGGCTGAGATGGCACTCGCCTGTGGCGCCAACGTGATGGGCAACAATCATCCAGGCTTGTGGCTCGGCACTGTTCTGGGCGTCTTGGCGCGGCGCGGCCTGGATAAGCTGACCTTGCTGAGCAGCCCTGAGATCGCCGCTTTCGGCGCCTGGGTAGAGCAGCTGATCGCCGAGAGCAGCGGCAAGGAAGATAAGGGCATCATTCCGATCAGCGGCGGCACAGTCGGCTTGCCGCACGACTACGACGACGATCGCTTGTTTGTCTACTTGCGCCTGGAGACGAGCGCGCAGAATCCTGATCAGGCCGTCAAGATGCTTCAAGAGGCAGGGCATCCGCTGGTCAGGCTCGACCTGCGCGATGTCTACGACATCGGCGCCGAATTCTTCCGCTGGCAATTCGCAGCTGCCACAGTGGGCATGGTGCTGGGCATCAATCCCTTCGATGAGCCTGCAGTTGAGGAGAGCAAGCAGAACACGCAGCGTTTGCTTGATGCCTACGTTCAGCACGGCGCTTTGCCGCAGAGCCCGCCCGCTTATAGCGAAGATGGCGTCAGTTTATTCGCCGATGAGACCACAGCTGCGCTGCTGCATGCGCTGCGCCAGCAGCAAGCGCTGGAGAGCAGCCCGCTGAGCGGCATGTTGGCCGCCTTCTTGCGTTTGGCGCGCTCAGGCGATTACATTGGCTTGTTGGCCTATCTGCCGCCACGCCCTGAGTACATCGCACAGCTGGAGACGCTCAGGCGGCAATTGCGGCACGTCCTGCGGCGCGCCGTGACGCTCGGCTTCGGCCCGCGCTATCTGCATTCCACAGGGCAGCTGCACAAGGCCGGCTGCGATAAAGGCGTGTTCCTGCAGCTGACGGTTGACGATCCTGAAGCCCTGCCGATTCCGAATTTGCCCTACAGCTTCAGCGTGCTGAAGCAAGCGCAGGCTGAAGGCGACTATGAGGCGCTGCAGAGCCGCGGCAGGCGTATTGTGCGCTTGCACCTTGGCGCCGATCCGATGCGCGGCTTGGCCAAACTTGAGGCGGCTATTCAAGCCATTGCGGCCAAGCAGAAGTGATCACTTGCCATTGCGCTGCGCGCGCAGCAAGTTGTGGATCAGATTGACCGCATCGCGCGGATCGCTGCCCAGATAGTGGCCTTTGACCTGCTGGCGCAATGCAGGGTCGGTATCGAAGGCGCGTCCGCCGTAGCCGAACAGCGGCGGATTCGGATGACCGCTGCGCTCGAGCAGCGGCTGCACTTCGCGCAGGGCCAATGCTGACGATTGGTTGTTGGCAGAGAGGCAGACCATCGCAGCGCGCTCTTGCAAGGCCGTCTGCACAATGTCATCTACAGGCACGTCCTGGCCGAGATAGATGGCGTTGAAGCCTTGTTGGCGCAACATGACGGCGAAGATCAAGGCGCCGATCTCATGGCGCTCGCCTGGCGCGCAGCCGACGATGATCATCGGCATGTCAGTCCGATGCAGATAGGCTTGCAGCAAGCTGAGCAGCCTGCCGCGCAGGTACGTTGTGGCGAAATGCTCGATAGAGATGGAAATCTCGCCGCGATGCCACAGCTCGCCGATTTCGATCAGCGCAGGCGCGATCACTTCCACATAGACGGTCGGCATTGTGTAGAGCGCGAATGTCTGCTCGATCACCTCGTCGGCGCGCTCTGTGTCCAAGCTGATCAGAGCTTGTACCAGCGGCTGGACGAAATCAGAAGGCGGCTGAGGCGTCTGGCGTGCGAGCGCAACAGGATCTTGCGGCTCGACGTAGATCGCCTCGCCATTTTGGCGCGCCGCTTCCAGCATGGCCACCACGCGACTGATCGTCAAGCCTTCGTTCATCTGTTGGCGCACCCAGCGCAGCAGCGCGATATCGCGATCGGAATACAGACGATAGCCGCTAGGCGTCCGCTTAGGCTCGATCAGCAGGTAGCGCCGTTCCCAAGCGCGCAGCGTCGCCGCTGAGATGCCCGTCTGCTGCTCAACCGCCTTCATATTGTAGATCGGTTCGTCTGAATAGTCCTCGAGTTGACGCCGCATCCCTGAAGAGCGCTTGTCTACTTTTTGCCTAACCTTTGCTGCATTGTAGATCGCCTCAGGTGCCTTGTCAAGCGCCTCTCTCAAACGAACCGACTACAGCCAGCTTGGCCTAGCGCGCGCCCCAGAGGCGGATTGTGCCGTCATCTGAGCCCGAGGCCAGGCGGCGCCCATCAGGCGACCAGGACACAGACCTCACCCAGTCTGTATGCCCTGTGAGCGCCCGCAGGAGCTGGCCGCTCCCCGCATCCCAGATGCGGACTGTGCGGTCATCTGAGCCCGAGGCCAGGTAGCGCCCATCGGGCGACCAGGACACAGACAACACCCAGCCTGTATGCCCTGTGAGCGCCCGCAGGAGCTGGCCGCTCGCCGCATCCCAGATGCGGATT
>RFIM01000117.1 GCA_003695215.1 Chloroflexota bacterium | reverse complement strand
GCAGCAGAGGCGCTGGTGGCGCAAGGCGGCTTGGCAGGCCTGCTCGGCGCGATTTTCGGCGCGGGCTTCATCGCCGAGCTGCCGCGTGCAGTCGTCCTGCTGATCGCGAATGTGGTCATGTTCGCCGTGGCAACGCAACTGCTGCACCGCTATGGCGAGGCGCAGCGCGCCAAGCTCGGTGTGCGCACAGTGCAGCCCATGCGCGCCGCCGCTATGGCTTCAGATTGAATAGCGAGCAAACCGACGTTGGGAGACTCTCATGGAACCTGAGTTCGGACAGTGGTTGATTTTCGGCCTGTTCACGGTGTTCACCATTGGCGGCGGCCTTGGCACAGTCACGAGCCGCAATTTGTTCCACTCAGCGCTGTGGCTGATCCTGAGCTTGTTCGGCGTGGCGGGCTTTTTTGTGCTGTTGGCAGCGCCGTTCCTAGCGGCGATTCAAGTGCTGGTCTACATCGGCGCGATTGTGGTGCTGATCATCTTCGCGATCATGCTGACGCGGCGGCTGATGGGCCTGCGCGAGGCGCCGAACAGCCAATGGCCATACGGTTTGATCGGCGCGGCGATCACCTTCGCCTTGATCGTTCTAGGCTTGGTGCTGGCAAGCACGGGCGAATCGCCTTTGTTGGTCAGCCAGCCGCTCAGCGAGATCACAGGCGAGAGCCTGCGCGACCTAGGCATTGCCCTAGTCGACCTGAATCAGTACGTTCTGCCGTTCATCGTAGCCTCGCTTCTGTTGGAAGCTGCGATGGTCGGCGCGATCGTGATCGCCCGTGAAGATGAGTGAGAGACGCGCATGTTGCCATTGACTGCTTTTTTAATCGTAGGCGCCCTGCTTTTTTGCATCGGCATGTACGCCGTGTTGGCGCGCCGCAACGCCGTGGCCATTCTCATGGGCGTTGAGCTGATGCTGAACGCCGTGAATATCAACTTGGTCGCCTTTTGGCGCTACCTAACGCCCGGCACGGCTGCCACAGCCGAAGGCTTGCAAGTCGGCATGGCAGGGCAGAGCTTCGCAGCCTTTGTGTTCGTGGTGGCGGCCGCAGAAGTCGCCGTTGGTTTGGCGATAGTCATCTCAGTCTATCGGAATCGCCGCACTGTGATCGCCGAAGACGTGGATACGCTGCGCTACTAGCCTGAGGAGCGATGAGGATGTTTGCACGCGTTTCTACCTTTCAATATCAGCCAGGCTCACTCGGCGAGCTGGTGAAGGTCTTCAACGAGGCCGTGCTGCCTGCCAACCGCGAGCGCGCTGGGCATGTGCGCAGCTATCTGCTGGTCGATTCTGCGGCTGAGCAAGCTATGGTCATCACAGTCTGGGAAAGCCACGAGGCGCTTGCCGCAGGCGATAGCGACGGCTTCTACCAAGCGCAAGTCGGCAAAGTCCAGCACTTGCTGGCTAGCAGCGTGGCGCGCCACGTCTATGAATTGAAAGCACAAAGCTAACCATTAAGGGACGCATAGGCTTATGGACTGGCTAAATGCAAATTTCCTGCCTTGGCTGATTCCCTTGCCGCCGTTCATCGCCTTCGCGGTGATCATTCTGGTGGCAGGGCGCAGCCGTGTGGCAACGCAAATCATCGCGCTCGGCGCTATGGCACTCACTTGGCTGCTCAGCTTTTCGCTAGTGCTGCACGCCTTCGCTGTGAGCGACTTGGGCAAATATTCGCGCGGCATTTTTGGCAGCAGCCTGAGCGATGTTCTGGGCGGCAACGCCTGGCTGGTCAACGGCACAGGCAACGGCGCGCTCAATATGGGCGTGGCTGTCGATCCGCTGACAGCGGTCATGCTCTTCATGGTGCCGTTGGTAATGATGATGATTTTCATCTACACGCTCGGCTACATGGCCAACGCAGAGCGCCACACGCGCTTCTTCGCCTACTTGAGCCTGTTTGCAGGCGCCATGCTCACGCTCGTGGTCGCCGATAACTTGCTGCTGCTGTTCGTCGGCTGGGAAGTGATGGGCTTGTGCTCATACTTGCTGATCGGCTTCTGGTACGATCGGTCGCCACAGCAGGAAGTGGACGGCGTGGCGCCCTACCAAGCGGCGATGAAAGCCTTCATGACGACGCGCATCGCCGATGTGATCATGCTGATCGGCATCGCCTACCTATGGGCGACGACGGGCACGCTCAACTTCCGCGAAATCTTCTTCAACGAGGAGATGCTGCAAAGCCTGGCCACGACGCCCGCCATTGGCGGCTTTCTCGGCTTGAGCGCAGCAGGCTTGATCGGCATCTGCATCGTGATCGGTACGGTCGGCAAATCGGCGCAATTCCCGCTGCACATCTGGCTGCCGGATGCCATGAAAGGCCCGACGCCTGTCAGCGCCATGATCCACGCCGCTGCGATGGTCTCAGCTGGCGTGTACTTGATCATCCGCATGTTCCCGATTCTCTCAGCCGGCGCCAATATTGAGGAAGGGCTGCTGAGCGCGCCAATGGTCTTCATGGCAGTCATCGGCAGCTTCACAGCGATCTTCGCTGCGAGCATCGCTGTGGCCCAAAATGACATCAAGAAAGTCCTTGCCTACTCAACCATCAGCCAGCTCGGCTTCATGGTGGCTGTGCTAGGCGTCGGCGGCTTTGCGCCTGCCTTCTTCCACCTGATCACGCATGCCTTCTTCAAGGCGCTGCTCTTCCTGGGCAGCGGATCGGTCATTCACGGCATGGAACACGGCCATCACGTGGCCCACGCGCACCACGATCAACACGCCCATAAGCACGCGGAAGCTCATGCTGAACAGGTGCCTGCTGCGCACGATCATGAGGCACATGAACACGAGGCGCAGGCTGAGCATGGCGCACACGGCGAGCTGTTCGATCCGCAAGATATGCGCAACATGGGCGGCTTGATCCGCACCATGCCTGTGACGGCCGTCACCTTCATCATCGGCGGCTTGGCACTGGCAGGCGCGCCAATCATCACAGCTGGCTTCTGGTCAAAAGACGAGATTCTGCTAGAAGCCTGGCATCTGATGGGCAAGAATCCAATCGGCTTGCTAGTGCTCGTGCTGCTCTCGCTAGCTGCTGTGCTGACGACGCTCTACACCTTCCGCCAAATCTGGCTGACTTTCTTCGGCGAGCCGCGCACAGAGGCGGCGCGCCACGCTCAGCACTACAATCCTGGGCGTGGCGAAGGGCGCCATGAGGCCTTCAACTCAGCGACCATGACCATTCCGCTGATCGTATTGGCGTTCTTTGCCATCTTCGCGGGCTTCGTCGGCGTGAATCCTTCCTTCCCGATCATCGGGCCGCTGCTGAGCAGCTTGGGCGTGGAGAAGCCGCTGATCCTGTATATCAAAAATGCGCTGCTCGAGCCGCCGCCTTTGCCCGATTTCAACATCCTGCCCGTCTTCCTCTCGTTCGCGATCTTCGGCGTCGGCGTGTACGCGGGCTACTTGCTCTATGCGCGGCGTCCGTATGCGCTCGGGCAAGCCGATCCTGTGGAAGGCATTCTCGGCGCCGATTTCTATCGCGTCTTGGTGAACAAGTACTACATTGACGAGTTCTACGAGCGCGCCTTCATCAAGCCGATGCAGCGCCTTGCCGAAGGCTACAGCCGTGTGGTCGATCGCGGCATCATTGACGGCATCCTGCACCTGATCGCCACAGCTGCCGGGCGTATCGGCGATGTGTTCAAGGAATTCAACCGCGTGGTCATTGATGGCGTTGGCGACGGCATCCCAGAGGCAATTGCCGATGCGGCGCGTAGCCTGCGCCCTGTGCAGACAGGTCGCGTGCAGCAGTACCTGCTCTTCACATTGGTTGCGGCGCTGGTCGTCGGCGCAAACTTGATCATCCTTGCGGCGTTGCCCGATCTGGTAGTGCCTGCTTTGATCGTGCAAGGCGGCATTGCGGTCATCTTGGTACTATTCTTCAGCGCAGGTGGCGCACAAGCCACTGGCAGCGGTGACTAGGGAGCGAATACGATGACGCTAGACTTTCTGAGCCTGCTCACCTTCCTGCCGATGATCGGCGCAGGTGTGGTGATGCTGCTGCCGCGCAGCCAAAAGAACCTTGCGCGGATCGTGGCGCTCGCCTTCAGCCTAGTAGTGCTGGGGATGGCGATTGCGCTCTTCGGCGCCTATGCGAATGGCACTTGCCCTGAGGGCAACCTGCCACAAGAGATGCGCACGGCGGCGGCCAACGCGCCTTTTAGCTTCGCCTGTCAGCATGTGGCCGAGTTTTTCCCGTTGCTCAACTCGAAGTGGCATGTTGGCGTAGATGGGCTGAGCGTGGCGCTGATCCTGCTGGCGGCCGTGCTAACGCCGCTGGCGATCTTGATCAGCTTTGAGGTGAATGATCACGTCCACGAGCACATGGCGCTCTTCCTGTTCTTGGAGATGGGCGTGATCGGGCTGTTCGTGGCGCTCGACCTGATCATCTTCTTCATCTTCTGGGAGATCGGCTTGGTGCCGATGTTCTTCCTGATCAGCTATTGGGGCGGCAAGGATCGGCAATACGCCTCGTTCAAGTTCTTCCTGTACACTATGGCAGGCTCGCTGGGCTTGCTGCTCTCACTGCAGCTGATCGGCATCATGGCAGGCACAATGGATATCCCGACGCTGTTGGCAACTTTCCCGCGCGGCCTGAATGCAGCAGGGCAGCCTCTGGAATTTCCATTTGGCGCCGACCTGAGCCTGGTCAAAGGGCTGATCTTCGCAGCCTTCTTTGTGGCTTTCGCCATCAAAGTGCCGATCTTCCCTTTCCACACCTGGCTGCCGGATGCACACACTGAAGCGCCGACAGCAGGCTCAATGCTGCTGGCAGGCATCCTGCTCAAGCTGGGCGCCTACGGCTTCCTGCGTTTAGTGGTGCCGCTCTTCCCTGCGGAAGCGCAAGCCTTTGCGCCGTTCTTGGCAGCGCTGGCCGTCGGCGGCATCATCTTCGGCGCGCTGGCCGCATGGGGCATGAACGACTTCAAACGCCTGGTTGCCTATAGCTCAGTCAACCACATGGGCTTTGTGGTACTGGGAATCGCCGCCTT
>RFIM01000116.1 GCA_003695215.1 Chloroflexota bacterium | reverse complement strand
TTTGCTGCAACTGTGCCGTATTGATCAGGATTCGGCGCGCTGAAGTCAGCTGAATCGGGCGCCGCTGAGAGCGCGTTGCCGCTGACCAAGCTCGGATTGAGCGCACCAAGCTGATACAAGTTCAGAAGCGGCACGTTGCGCGCTTGTGCCACTGTGTAGATAACTGTGTTGTATTGTGCCACGGCCAAGTCGCCAATTGGCGCTGGCATAGTCAACAGAACGGGCACGATACCGCGCGCTGCCAACTGATCGATTGCCTCGTTCAGCTGTAGCGCGAACTGATCCAGCGGCACGCCAAAAGCGAGCGCCTGCTGACCTGCGCCGTAGAACACGATGCTCACATTCTGCTCTTCAGCGCATTCCCAGACAGGGCGCATGCCGCAAGCGCCGAAGCGCGGCGTGATCTGCGCGAAAGCGCCGCCAAAACGATCGACCGCCGTCTGCAACTCAGCGGCGAAGTCGGCCAGGTTGAGCGTCGGCGAGCTGAGCGCGCCAACTGCCAGCAAGCTGTTATCACCATAAATGGCGAAGTCGTTCGCATTGCGGCTGGGCATCAGATTCTTGCCCGTCTGCGCGATCTGTGAGAGCGTCAGGAACAGCGCACGGTCGTTGAAGTTTGGCAGGAGCGGAACGCCTGCTAGATCGATGACTGGCACTGGCGTCGGCTCAGGCGTCGGCGTGTCGGTCGGAATCGGTGTCGGCGTCGGCTCAGGCGTTGGCGTGTCGGTCGGAAGCGGTGTCGCTGTCGGCTCAGGCGTCGGCGTGTCGGTCGGAAGCGGTGTCGCTGTCGGCTCAGGCGTCGGCGTGTCGGTCGGAATCGGTGTTACCGTCGGCTCAAGCGTTGGCGTGTCAGTTGGGATCGGCGTTTCAGTTGGCAGGATGACAACTATCTCAGGCGTTGCTGTTGGCACTTCAGCCAGCGTTGCAGTCGGCTCAACGATGATCACCTCGAGTGTAGGCGTTGCGGTCGGTTCCAGCGAAGGCGTCTCAGTGGGCGTCGCCGTTGGCTCGACGATGATCACCTCGAGCGTCGGCGTTGCGGTCGGCTCTGGCAGAGGTGTCTCAGTTGGCGGGATGAAGATTGGCTCAGCCGTTGCCGTCTCAGTGGGCGTCGCCGTCGGCTCTGGTGTTGGCGTCTCGGGCGGCAAGGTCGGCTCAGGCGTGAAGGTGAAGGTCGGGATAGGCGTGGGCGTCTCGGTAGGCGTGGCAGTGATGGTCGGCGAAGGCGTGGGCGTGGCGCCAGGCACAGTAGCGACGACGCCGATGATCTCGAGGAAACTGATGTTGTTAGTTTCGTCAAACTCTGTGACAACATTGCCGCTATCGGCGATGATGGTCAGTTGTTGTGAGCCTTCGAGCGCGAAAATGATCTCGAAGCGCAGCATCTCCTCCTGACCTGGCTCCAGGGCATTGACGGTCGTCTGCGTGACTGTGATGCCGTTGGGTTGCCGCACCGAGACATCGAAGACGGGCGCAGGCGCAGCACCTTGATTGCGTACAATCACGCTGATCACTAACCGACCGCTGCGGGTATCAGGATCGAGCACGACAGTAGTGCGATCGGCTTCAACGCGGCTGATGATCAGATCAGGCAGGAGCGGCGTGGCTGTGGCCGTTGGCGTGAAGGAAGGCGTCAGGGTCGGCAAGGTGACGCCGGGCGGCGGCGTGAATGAAGGCGTTGGGCTAGGCGGCGGCGTCGGCGAGAAAGCTAGGGCAGTTTGTGTGGCGAAGATTGCCGTTGAGGTGAGCAGGCCTATGGTAATCGGGCCTTGCGTTGGCGGCACGAAGGGCGTCGGTGTGAGCGTCGGCAAGACGATCACAGGGATAGTGCTGGTTGGGGTTGGGAAGAAGATCGTTGGCAAAGGCGTGAACGTGGGCTGAATGACAATTTGCGTACCTGCCAAGACGGTCGGCGAGGGTGGGATTGGCACAATGCCGACAGTGTTGCATACGCCCAGCTGCGTCACAAAGCTAGCGCTCACCCATCCGACCGAGCCTGAGGCGCTCACCTGGAACCACGAGCGCTCAAAATTCGTGCCGATGACGGGCAGCTCAACGCCAAGCGCGAGATTGCCTATGCTAGGGTAATTGGTACCAGGCCCTGTTCGCAAATTCAGCCCGTTGACGTTGACGCGCGCGCGGCAAGTCAGGTCTTGCGTCGGCACTTGATTGGGCGGCGGCGCCGTGAAGGCAGGGCGCGTGACCTGCTCGCGGCTTTGGCGCACGATCAGCGTGATGCGCTTTGGATTGCCGCGCGTGTTGCCGCGAAAGGCCGTCACTTCGATGATATTCTGCCCAAGCGTGACAGGCGTCCATGAGAGCAGGCTTTCCAAAGGCGAGATGCCAGCAGGATCTGGCGCCGCAATGGCATCCACAATCAAGCCATTGGCGCGCATCTCAATGCGCGTGACGCCGATCCGATCTGTAGCGCGCACTGAGACCTGCACGGCTGTCTGCACTACGACTTCGCTGTTATCTGCAGGTGCTAGAATTTCTACCTCTGGCACGTCGCTCTGCGCCACAGTTGTCGGCGTGGCGGCAAGGGGCGGCGTGGCAGTTGCCTGCGGCTCAGAAGGCGTCAGATTGCATGCTAGCGCTGCTAAGGCCAGCAGTAGCGGCACAAGGACAACGCGCACGGAAAAAGTACGTATGCAGTGTGGCATGTCCTGAACATCCTTTTGCAAGATCGATCTTCTCCATCAACAGTCTAGACGATGCTGCAAGGCACGTCAAATATTATAGGCCTACGCTTGCGCTACGCTCCAAAACACGGCGAGCGCCCTTGTGCCGAGCGCTCGCCATGCCAGGAGATCAGGTTAAGGATGCGTGCTAATCGCCAGAGACCGCCGCAGGCGTCGTCTTGGCAGCGCGCCCGTTAGTCGGCGCGATAGCGATCGGATCGCCCAGCACGTACTCCGGATAGCTGACCATGCCGTGTTCGTAGACGTCCAAGCCCATCTTCTCGCCTTCCTCAGGCACGCGCAAGCCGACTGTCGCCTTGATGATGGCGAACATGAGCGCGCTTGAGAGCAGGACGAAAGCGCCTACCGCCACAATGCCGATGATCTGCGAGATCAGCTGCCCTGCGCCACCGCCATGCAGCAAGCCCGTCTGGCCGTGGAACAGACCGACCGCCAAAGTGCCCCACACGCCTGCAAAACCGTGCACAGGCACCGCGCCGACGGCGTCGTCAATCTTCAGGCGCTCCAGCAGCTGCGTGCCGAAGAACATGATCACGCCGCCAATGGCACCGATGATGACCGCCTCAGTTGGCGTGACGAAAGCGCACGGCGCCGTGATAGCCACCAGACCTGCCAAAGCGCCATTCAACATAGGCGGCAGCTGCGGCTTGCCAACCGCGATCCAGTTCACGAACAGGCCAGCTGCGGCACCTGCTGCGGCTGCCAGGTTCGTAGTGACCGTGATCAGGCCAATCGCAGCGCCGTCAGCGTTCAGCTGCGAGCCCGGATTGAAGCCAAACCAGCCGAACCACAAGATAAACACGCCCAGCGTCGCAGCCGTCATGTTGTGGCCAAGCATCGGCTTGGCGTCCTTGCCGAAGCGCCCGAGCCGCGGCCCGAGGAAGATCGCGCCCATCAAGCCAATCCACGCGCCTGTGGAGTGCACCACCGTCGAGCCTGCGAAGTCCGTGAAGGGCGTCTCCAGCTGAGCTAGCCAGCCGCCGCCCCAAATCCAATGCCCGACCACAGGATAGATGATCGCGCTCACGATCAAGCTGTAGAGCAAGTAGCCGCGAAACTCAGTGCGCCCGCCCATGGCGCCTGAAGCAATGGTGGCCGCTGTGCCTGCGAAGACTAGTTGGAAGAAGAAGAAGGCGTAGGTCGGCACGGTCAAGCCAGGGTAGGTCTCTGGGATGCCGCTCAGGAAGAACCATTCGGTGCCGAAGAACGCGTTGCCTGCGCCGAACATAATGCCAAAGCCGACTGCGCCGAACATGATCGAAGCGGCCACGAAATCAAATAGGTTCTTCATCATGATGTTGACCACGTGCTTCACACTGACGAAGCCCGCCTCGAGCAAGGCGAAGCCCGCCTGCATGAAGAAGACCAGGAAAGCGGCGATCAACAGCCAGACCGTATCCAGGTTTGCCTCGAACTTGGCGAGCCGCGCGGCCGTATCGTCCTCCTGCGCCACGATCTTGCCCGTCTCCAGCGCCTCTGTGCGCGTCGTCGGCGCTGAGAGCGCCACTTCTGAGCTGCGCTGCGCCGCGCTAGCAGGCGCCACTGCCGCTCGGCTGAGGACGAAAGCAGCTGCGAACAGCACTAGCGCTACTAGCACTGTCCGCGTCGTGATACGTCGTCTCTTGAGCATTTCGATTTTCCCCCGCGTCTTACGCTGATAGAGTTAGCCTTAGACGCTCAACAGGATAGAAGATCGCCTTGCCCTGCGAAAGGTACGCCTTGGTAGAAATTTCTGACGGCATTTTTGGTGCTTTTGCCGAATCTATGCGCCTGCCCAAACGCGTTTGGCAAAAAGTGCCAGGAAATTCAGCGCGCGCTTCGTACAACTTGTCCAATGGGCAATCGTGCTGTGCCTTGCAGCACATGCGAGAGCGCTTTGGGCAACTCGCCACTTGGTTGGCGCGCCTGACAGTGCTATCATCGCATGCCATGTCCGAGTACATTTCGCTCGATCCTGAATACGGTCTCGATCCCGACCTGGTCATTTTGCACACTAATCTCGAGTTAGCGCCGTACGGCCCTGAGCGCTATGCTAACCGCGCTGAAGGCGAGGAAGGCTCGCCCTTGGCGCAGTTTCTCTTCCAGATCGAAGGCTTAGCGGCCCTGGAGATAGACGGCAAGCGCTTAATCGTGCGCCGCGAGCCTGAGGCGGAATGGCACGCTTTGTTGGATGAGATCGCCGCTGCGCTCAAGGAGTTCTTTCTCTAGATGAAGCGTGAGTACATCCGTTGGTATAGCCCAGCGCTCAGCCGCGACATGGAAATGTTGGTCTTTGGGCATGGCGGTGCGCGCGTGATCGCTTTCCCGACCTCAAAAGGACGCTTTTACGAGCTGGAAGATTTCGGCATGGTCGCGGCGCTCGCCGATCACTTCGAGAACGGCTGGCTGCAGATGTTCTGCGTCGAGTCGCTCGATTGGGAACACTGGTACGCCTTTTGGGCGCATCCTGCAGGGCGCGCCTATCGCTATGCGCAGTACGACGGCTATTTGTACAACGAAGTGCTGCCCTTCACGCGCCACGTCAATCCGAATCCGTTCTTGATCACGCTCGGCGCCAGCTTCGGCGCCTACCACGCTATGAATTTCGGCTTGAAGCATCCTGATGCCGTCAATCGCGTGCTCGGCCTGAGCGGCTTGTACGATATCCGCGAGCTGACGGGCGGCTACAGCGATGAGAACGTCTACTACAACAACCCGATGCAGTTCATCGCAGGCGAGCATGAGCCATGGCGCTTGGAAGCCTTGCGCCGCATGGATATCATCATGGCAACTGGCAGGGAAGATCGGCTTATCGAAAGTGCGCGCGCGCTCTCAGGCTTGCTATGGAGCAAGGGCATTGGCAATGCGCTGCGCGAGTGGGACGGCTGGTCGCACGATTGGCAATACTGGTTCAAGATGGTGCGCCTATACATCGGCGGACACGACTAGTGCGCGCTCTGTTGCTGTTCCTAGATGGCATCGGCTTAGGCGATGATGATCCAAACCTGAATCCGTTCGCAGCAGCGCGCCTGCCAACTCTGAACGCGCTCAGCGGTGGGCACAAATGGCTGCGCACCACGCCACGCTTGGACTCAGGGCGCGCGGTTTTCATCCCGACTGATGCGCAACTGGGCGTGGCAGGCAGGCCGCAAAGCGCCACGGGTCAGGCGGCTATTCTGACAGGGCGCAATGTGCCTGCTGAGATCGGGGAGCATTACGGGCCGTATCCAAACGAGGCGGTGCGCGCCATTTTGGCTGAGGGCAATTTGCACACGCACCTGAGCGCGCGCGGGCTGCGCACAGCCCGCCTGGATGCACATCCGCCACATTACCTCGCCGAGCTAGAGCGCGGCAAGCGCCTGCGGACTGCGATGCAACACGCCGCCTATGTGGCAAACGTCCCCTTGCCATCCTTGGACGACCTGAAGGCCTGCCGCGCGCTCAGCGCCGATTTTCTAGGCGACGGCTGGCGAACTGTGCTGAAGCTGAGCGACGTCCCTGTGCACACGCCGATTCAAGCAGGCGCGCTATTGGCAGAGCTCACGCGCCGATACCATTTCAGCCTATTCTCGACCTGGATCACCGATGAGATCGGTCATCATCGCGATTTAGGGCGCGCTATCGCCTTCCTTGAGCGCTTCGATGCCGTGCTGGCAGGCTTGCTGGACGCCTGGGACGATTCCGAAGGCGTGATCGTGATCACGAGCGATCATGGCAACTTGGAAGACCTCTCGCATCGTAAGCACACGCACAACGCCGTGCCGAGCGTGATCATCGGTGCAGCGCGCCATCAGATTGCCGATCAGATCAGCGCACTGACCGATATAGCGCCTGCCCTTCTGAGCTTGTTCGGCTAGTCAGCCGCTTGCGCTGCAGGCACGGCAGGCGCTTGCGCGCGCCCGCTCAAACGCTGTGGCAAGGCCAATGCCAGCAGACCTGCCAGCAAGGCGCCGAATGCAACCACTTGGAAAGTCGCCTGGATGCCGATGCCGCTGAAGGCGCTGCCTTGAATGCCATCCGCCAAAAAGCCAATCAGGGCGTTGCCAATGGCCCCGGCGCCGAAGATCAAGCCGAGCGTCAAGCCTGCTGCAAAGCCCTTGGCGTTCGGCAGCAGGCTTTGCGCTATGACGACCGTCAGCGGGAAGCTGGCGCCGAGCAAAGCGCCTGCCAAAAGCGCCAAAAGCGGCGCTAGCAGGCCTTCGGCGCTCGGCATCAAGAAGAGCAATGGCGCGCCAAGCCAGAGGCTCAGCGCGATCATCCGCCGCCTATCGTAGCGATCGGCCAGCGTGCCGAGCAGCACGCCGCTGAAAGCTGAGGCAATCCAATACAGGCTAGTCACAAAGCCGTACTGATCGACTGACCAGCCGCGCCGCTCAAACAGGATCGGCACGAAGTTCACGATGCCAATGTGAGAGATGCTGCGCAGCAACAGCACGATCAGGAACAGGACGAACGTGCCGAGCATCGCTGCAGTGAAGGCTTGGCGCGATTTTGGCGCCACACGCTGCCTTTGGCGCGCCGCAAGCGTGGCATGCCTGCTGGGAATGCGGCTCGCCATCAACACAACAGCGGGCAGCGCGGCAAGGCTCAGCGCCATGAGCGCCAAGAGATTCTCGGCCACGCTCGGCTGCAGGCGCACAACGCCTTC
>RFIM01000115.1 GCA_003695215.1 Chloroflexota bacterium | reverse complement strand
CGATTGTCCGAGACGGCTACTAGCGAGACCGATGAGACTACCATCAGCTCAATGAAGACGAATAGCGTGAAGATATCGCCTGTGTAGAGCGCGCCATTCAAGCCGACGCCCATCGTCATGAAGAGCGGCATGAAGGCAGGGTAGCTCACGCATTTATCTTTGCAGCCCAGTGCGTAGAGCAAGCCCGCCGCCACAACAGTGGTCGCCATCGCGGCGAAGAGCGCTGAGAGCTTATCGGCCACCAAGATAATGCCATAGGGCGGCGGCCAACCGCCGACGCGGTAAATCTGCACGCCCGACTCAAGATTAGCTGCCAGCAGCAGCAGGCTGCAGACCCAAGCGACCACGCCGCCCGCGAAGATCAGCAGATGCTGCAACCTGAGATGGCGCCCGAGCAGCAGCCCGAACGCCGCGCACAGCAGCGGCACAAAGATCGTGCCAATGAAGAGTGGATTGTTCGTCATCGAGCGCGCCTCATCCGATCAAATCGTCAATCTCGTCCGAATCGACCGTCTTGAAGCGCCGCGACGCCAAGACGATGAAGCTCAGCAAGAGCGTGTAGGTGCCGAAGCTGATCACAATGGCCGTCAAAATCAAGGCTTGCACTAATGGATCGCTGGTTGTGCCAAGCGTGCGATTTTGCTCGTCCACATAGGCAGGCATTACGCCTTCAAAGGCGCCTGAGGCCAGTAAAAATAGGTTGATGGCCGTGAACAGGATGTAGAAGCCGAATGCCGCTTTGATCAGATCGCGCCGCAAGAGCTGGTAGATGCCCATGCCAAACATGATGCCTGTGGCAACCGCAAACAGGACGCTCATACTTTCTCAATCTCCTTCGGTCGCTCTATGGGTTGCGTTTCGCGCTTCTCTTCAGCTTCTGCCTCACGCGGCGAGGCCGTGGCTTCCATGATGGCGCAAATGCCGCCTAGCACAGCAAGGCAGATGCCGATCTCGAAGACAGTGCTCGAGGAAAATTTCAAGTCAGCGGGTAGGTTCAAGTCCTTGAGCAGCGTGTTCGCGCCGAACTCGCGCCCGAAGATGAGCGGCACAATGGCGTTGGTGAAGGTAAGCGCCAAGCCAATGCTGATGAACCGACGCGGGCGCAGCCACGGCAAGCGCTCTTTGGTCTCGTGGTAGCCGAAGACCACGTACCATAGCGCCACGCCCAAGCCGATGACCACGCCCGCTGAGAAGCCATCGCCTGGCGCCGAGCCAGCGTACAGAATCTGGCCAATGCCGATCAGCACTGAGAACGGCAACACCAACAGCGCGCCAAAGCGCGTCAAAGGTGTGGAAATGCGCGGCGTGAGGTTTGCAGGCACTTCGCTCATCTTGAGCTGATTGCTGCCCTGCGATTGCCCCGAAGTCGCACTAGTCGGCCGACGAGTCAGCAAGGTGTAGACTGCCATAGATGCCATGCTGAAGACCGCGATCTCGATCATCGTATCCAAACCGCGGAAGTCAGTGATGATCGCGCCGACCACGTCGTTGATGCCTGTGCGCGGCAAGGCGTTCTCAAGATGCCACTGCGCCACGCTCTCGCGCGAAGGGCGGTTGACAACAGCCGCAACAGCCAAGAAGGTCACTAGGCCGCCGATGGCGCCAGAGATCAGGATATCGCGCCAAACCTTCGGATGGCGCAAGCTGCGCTCGGTGCGATTGATGACTTTCTCGCGTTCTCTCGTGCTGGTCTTGGCGAGGATCAGGATGATCAGCACAGTTGAGAGCGTCTCGACCAAGAACTGGACTAGCGCCACATCCGGCGCGGGCTCCAGCAAGAACAAGCCGCCAATGCTATAGCCTGAGACGCCTAGCGCCAAGGCGGCGATCAAGTGCTGCTTGAGGACGATGCTGGCAAAGGTCGCCACAAGCGCAATGCTCAGCAGGACAACCTTCAGCACGTCAGCTGCACTACGGATGCTGATCTGAAAACGCGCCAATCGGCTTGCATCGACGATGCCTGAAGCCAGGACGAACAAGATCAGCGCAACAAACATGAAGAGCAGGTAGAAGCGTATCTTGCCGTTCTGCAGCTTCAGCAGCAGATCGCCAAATGCGTCCACGCTGCGCAGCGCCGCCTGATAGACCTGCGGCCCGCTTGGCAAGGCAGGCAAGTGCAGGTTCAACCACCAGCGGCGCATCAGGAAAATGACGACGCCGAGCCCGAGCGCCAGCAAGCTCAGCTGAAAGGCCCGATCCAGCTCAGTTGGCAGCAGATGGAGCTTGACAGGCGCGCCGAGCGCTGTCTCAACTAGCGGCTTGACGATCGGATCGATCAGGAAGCCGAACACGAGCGAGCCTGCTGCCAAAACTGACGGCGCCAACAGCATTGGGAAAGGCGCCTCGTGATGATGCGGCGCCTCGGCTTGAGCATCATCGCCAAGCGGATGATGGCTGTGCGCCGCGCCATCTCCGCTCGGGACGCGATACTTGCCCATGAAGACGTCCCAGAACAAGATCAGCGCCATAGTCGCGGTCAACGCCGCAGCCAGCGTCACCACGCCCAGCAGCACCTCAGCGGCAGGGCCCTTCTCCAATGCCTTGAGCAGCACTTCCTTCGCCACGAAGCCGAACAGCGGCGGCACGCCCGCCATCGAGAGCGCCGCGATGCCTGTGGCGATGCCGAAACCGCGCATCTTCGCCCACAAACCGCCTAATTCGTCCAAATTGCGCGTCCCGACGCTATGATCGACCGTCCCGACGATCAAAAACAGCGCGCCCTTGTACATGGCATGTGCCAAAATGCCGACCAGAGCCGCCATCAGGCCGTAGCCGTTCGGCAAGCCGATCAGCGCCATCAGCGCGCCCAACCAACTGACCGTCGAGAAGGCCAAGCAGCCCTTCAAATCGCGCTGACGAATCGCCCAAAAGGCGCCGATGAACATGGTCAGCAAGCCGATGCTCAGCAAGCCGCCCATCCACAGATCGTTATCGCCCAGCACAGGGTAAAAGCGCAGCATCAGATACACGCCTGCCTTGACCATTGTGGCGGAATGCAAAAAGGCGCTCGCCGGCGTCGGCGCGGACATGGCGTTTGGCAGCCAGAAGTGGAATGGAAATTGCGCGCTCTTGGTGAAGGCGCCGAGCATGAGCAGCAGCAAGATAGGCCCGAAGGCCGCGTGCTCGCGCAGCAGCTGACCGCTGCTGAGTATAGCGTCGATCTCGTAGCTCTGCGCCACTGCGCCAATCAGCATCAAGCCGACCAGCAAAGCCAAGCCGCCGCCGCCTGTGATCACCAGCGCCATCATCGCGCCGATTCGAGCGCCGCGCTCCTCGCCTTTGAAGCCGATCAGCAAAAACGAGACGATCGAGGTCAGTTCCCAGGCGATGAAGAGCGCTAGCAAGTTGCCCGCCAAGACCACGCCGAGCATCGCGCCGCTGAAGGCCATCATCAACATGAGGAAGCGCCCTGCCTGAGCGGGCTCTTCGAAGTAAAAGCCTGCGTAGAGCATCACCAAGGCGCCGACACCCGTCACAATCAAGGCGAACAGCAGCGCCAAGCCGTCTAAGTAAAAGGTCAGGTTCAGCTTCAGGCTCGGCACCCACTCAAGCGTGCTTTGAACGGCGCCCGCGCTGACTGTAGGCGCATAGCCGACGAAGAAGATGAACAACAGCGCCATAGCGCCGGCCAGCAAAGTGCCCAGCGCAGGCGCGCTTAGGCGTCGGCTGAGCGGCAAGGCCGTAGCAGCAAGGGCAAACGGTAGACCAATTGCAAGTGCTATATCCATGGCTGAGCCTTCTGATTAGGTTTACTCGTCGAAGAGTTCGCCAACGCTGCGGCCTTCATGAGCGCGCTTGATCACCTCAGCCAGCAGAGGCGCGACACTCAAGACAGTCATATTAGGCAGGCGTTTCTCGGGCGGAATGGGCAGCGTGTTCGTCGTGACGATCTCTTTGATCGGCAACTTGGCAAGCCGCTCAACGGCTGGCCCACTCAAGATGGCGTGCGTGAAAGCGACATAGACATCGCGCGCGCCGTTATCCAAAACCACGTTCACAGCGTTGGCGATGCTGCCAGCTGTATCACATTCATCGTCGATGATAATAACATCCATGCCTTCCACATCGCCAATCAGGCTCATCACTTCAGTCTTATCCTGATTGCCGATGCGCCGCTTCTCGACCACAGCCAGTGGCATATCTAACTTCTGAGCGTAGTTGCGGCCTTTCTTGGCAAAGCCAAGGTCAGTGCTGACCACAGAGGCGTTGCTGAGCGCCTTTTCAGCGAAATAATCGCTGATCAAGTGAAAGGCAGTCAGGGCATCGCCTGGGATGCTGAAGAAGCCTTGAATTTGCGGCGCGTGCAGGTCAATAGTGATGTAGCGGTCGGCGCCTGCCACTTGGATCATATCGGCGATCAGGCGCGCTGTGATCGGCACGCGCGGCTGATCTTTTTTATCGCTGCGCCCATAGCTGTAGTAGGGAATCACTGCAGTGATGCGGCCTGCTGAGTCGCGCTTGAGCGCATCGATAGTGATCAGCATCTCCATGATGTTATCGTTGACGGGCGAAGACATGCCTTGGATCAGATAGACATCCTGCCCGCGCACGGAGCTGCGCAGCCTCACGAAGATGTTCTCATTGGAGAAGCGCTGCACCTCGCAAGTGCCGAGCGGAATCTTCAGATATTCGGCAATCTCTTGCCCAAGATACGGATAGTGCGAGCCTGCGTAGAGCTTGATCTCGCCATACTGACCTGGCGCCGGCTTATAGCCCGTTTCAGACGGGACGTATTTCGTGCCTGGCACTTTGCGCGATTTAGCCGTCATAAAGCCTGCTCGCAGCGATAGCGCACATCTGTGCTTCTCATGCGCCACGTTCCTTTCTGTGAACAGCACGGTATTATAGCTTAGGCGCGCTCGTAAAGGCATAGTGAGTTTGCACGTCTTGACTCAGCTGCAAGGCGTGAGCTAAGCTACAGGCATGGCAGATCGAGTTGAGCGGAAGTTCGGCTTCAGGGCAGCGTGGCGTAAGTGGCTGACGCCTGGCATCGGCATCAAGCGTTGGGTGGCGCTGTTGGCGCTCAGCTTTCTCGCGCTCAGCTTGGCGCTCGCCTTGATTCTGAATTGGTTCCTCTCACGCGCTGCTCTGCTCATATTGGACACGGCGCCGCTGCTAGCGCTCAGCCTGAGCCTAGGCGCTTGTGGCATCGCGCTGCTTTACGTCGGCGCGCGCCGCTTGAGTCGCTCGATCTTCGCACCGCTGCTGCAAGGCCGCCGCGAGAGCCTCATAGACCTGATGGCTAATCACGTGCAGCGCGCCAATGGCTTGCGCCTGGTGGCGCTTGGCGGCGGCTCAGGCTTGCCATCTGTGCTGCGCGCCTTCAAAGGGCAAACCGATAACATCACTGCCATTGTGACCGTCGCTGATGATGGCGGCAGCACGGGCATCCTGCGCGAGGAATTCGGCGTGTTGGCGCCAGGCGATCTGCGGCAGAATTTGGCCGCCTTGGCGGATGATGAAGCGCTGCTAACGCAGCTCTTTCAATACCGTTTCACCGCAGGCGGCTTGCAAGGGCATAGCTTCGGCAACTTGTTCCTGACGGCGCTGGCTGATATCACGGGCAGCATGGATCGCGCTGTGATCGAGGCCAGTCACGTCTTGGCGATTCGCGGGCGCGTCTTGCCATCGACTGTGCAGGATGTGCAACTTGGCGCTGAGGTGCGCACCGCCGAGCGCGGCTTGAGGCGCATCATTGGCGAATCGCAGATTCCCAAAGCAGGCGGCACTATCGAGCGCGTCTTTCTGCTGCCTGAAAACGCGCGCGCCTATCCTGAGGCCATTCGCGCTCTCTTGAACGCCGAGCTGATCGTGATCGGCCCAGGCAGCTTGTTCACCAGCATCTTGCCAACGCTGCTGGTAGATGGCATTCCGCAGGCCATACGCGCCAGCAACGCCTTGGTCGTCTACGTCTGCAACATCGCCACGCAAAAAGGCGAGACCGACGGCTTCAACGTGGCCGATCACGTCCTAGCGCTTGAGCGGCACATTGGGCAAGGCGTGATCGATGTGATCCTGGCTAACAACGCTTATCCGCAGCACAACGCTGGCCAGAACACGCATTACGTGCAGCCTGTGCCGCTCGATCATCCACTGCGCTATCGCTACGATATCGTCGAGACCGACCTGACCGATCCGCAGCGGCCCTGGCGGCACAGTTCAGAGAAGTTGCAGCGCGCCATGACGGCTTTGCTGGCCGAGCACGCGCTTTACAAAGAGAACCTGCAAGTGAAGTAGCGGCACAGCTCACGGCACAGCCCAAAGCGTGACGCGGTCAGGGCCGTCGGCAGTTGCCAGAAGCGTGCCATCGGCGCTGAAAGTCAAGCTGCTGACCAGCTGCTGGGCAGGCATGTTTGGCTCGCCAAGCGCGACGATCAACGCTTGCCTAGCTACGTCCCAGAGTTCTATCCTGCCGTTGCCCGCACCGACTGCCAACAAACCGCCATCCGCGCTGAAGGCTAGGCTTGCCAACTGCCCTTGAATGCCCTTGATCGTGCTGAGGCGCTCGCCTGTGCGCACATGCCACAAATGCACGGCGCTGCGTGGCGCGGCGCGCTCACCTGCGGCCAGCGTCAGCCGATCAGGGCTATAGGCAACT
>RFIM01000013.1 GCA_003695215.1 Chloroflexota bacterium | reverse complement strand
CTGCCCGCCGATTGGCGCGTCGGCTATCAAATTGTGCCCGTGCGCGTGGCGCTAGAGGCTTATCCGATGAACGTGGCAGTCTATCGCGGCCCGCTGCGCGAAGGCGGCACGGGCACCTTGATCGTGCTGTGGGGTTTCCCGAGCATTGCGCCGCTGCCGACCGTGCCGCCCTTGCTGGGCACGCCCACTGAGCCACCCGATCCGCTCGACGATTTCGTCTCGCGCGCGCTGTACTCAGATGGCTTGCGGCTGCTGCAAGGCACCGTGATCGATATCAGCTGCAATGTCGGCACGACAGGGCGCACTGCGCTGAGTGTGGCAGGCATGACGAGCGTAGGCACCTATTTCAGTGCCACACAGTGCCAAGGCGAGCCCGATACAGCCGGCTGGTTCGTCGGCGCACGCTTTAATAACCGCAACTACCTCTTCTACGTCTATGTCGAGCCCGTTGAGGCTTACAACGCAGCGCGCGCGCAACTACAAGAGATTCTCGACTCAGTGCGCTTCCTCACGCCAACACCGACCGCTGCACCTTAGTTTTTGCGAGGTCAGCTATGACCACGATTCGCCTGTATGACGTGCGCGTCTCGCTGGAGCAAGCGGCGCTGGCTCAGAACACTTTTAGCGCTCTGCCGCTCTCGCCGAGCGGCACGCCGCGCCGCTTTGCTCTCGATGGCGTCAACCTTGAGATTCGGCATGGCGAGACAATGGGCATTCTCGGGCCCTCAGGTTGCGGCAAAAGCACCTTGCTGCGCGCTATTGCAGGCTTGGTGCCGCTGAGCGAAGGCTTGATCACCTACGATGATCAGGATATGAAGGATGTGCCGCCTGGCGAACGCGGCATCGGCATCGTCTTCCAAAATTACGCGCTCTATCCGAACATGACCAGCTACGAGAACGTCGGCTTCTTTTTGCGCCTGCGCAAGCGCGATGCCGAGATACCAGAGCGTGTGCGCGAAGTCTCTCGCGTCATGGGCATAGGCTTCCGCGCCTTGCTGGACAAGCATCCAGGGCAGCTCTCAGGCGGCGAGCGGCAGCGCGTGGCAGTGGCGCGCTGCATCGCACGCGATCCGAAGGTCTTCCTGTTCGATGAGCCGCTCAGCAACCTGGATGCCAAGCTGCGCGTCCAGACGCGCAACGAGCTGAAGCGGCTGATCAATCGCTACCGCGTGACAGGCGTCTACGTGACGCACGATCAGCACGAGGCATTGGCGCTCTGCGATCGGATCGCCATTATGCACGAAGGTCGGATCGAGCAGGTCGGCACAGCCAACACGCTCTATGAGCGTCCATTCTCGACGCTTGTCGCCACTTTCTTCGGCTATCCGCCGATGAATTTGTTCGAAGGCGTAGTGGTCGAGAATGTCTGGCAGGCGCACACAGCCGATTTACACGTGCCGCTCAAGCGCGATCTAGCCCTGGGCGAAGGTCGGCGCATCACCTTAGGCGTGCGCGCCGAACACATGCGCCTGGTCAGCGAAGGCGGCTGGCGCGGCGAGGTCGTTCTGCTAGAGCCCATGCCTGTGCAACGCGCCGTCATGGCCTATCTGGAATCGCCTTCGGGCAGGTTTGCAGCGCAAGTGCCGCTCGAGGCAGGTGTGCGCCTCGGCGCGCGGCTCGGCTTCGTGCCTGATCCTGATCGCATCCATCTCTTCGATACGCGCAGCGGCAATCGGCTCTGATGGTGCTATATCCAACAGCATGGGAAGACTATGCCCTGCTGGACTGCGGCAGTGGGCAGAAGTTAGAGCGCTTCGGCGACTACACGCTCGTCCGACCTGAGCCAAGCGCGCGCTGGCAACCGAGCTTGCCGCGCCATATCTGGGAAGCCGCTGATGCGCGCTTTGAGCTGCGCACGCCCAGCAGCGGCGCCTGGCAATTCAGGCGCCCGTTGCCCGAGCGTTGGCAGATGCGCTATCAGGCGCTGCGCTTCTGGGTCGCTCCGACGCCCTTTCGGCATGTCGGCGTCTTCCCAGAGCAAGCCGTGCATTGGGATTGGCTGATGGCGCAAATTGCCCAAGCGCCGAGTCCGCCGCGCTTGCTCAGCCTGTTTGGCTACACAGGCCTGGCGACTTTAGCTGCAGCCGCAGCAGGCGCCGCCATAGCGCACGTGGACGCCTCCAAGAAGGCAGTCCAATGGGCGCGCCAAAACGCCGAGCTGAGCGGCCTAGCCGATCGCCCGATCCGCTGGCTAGTGGATGATGCGCTGAAATTCACGGCGCGCGAAGTGCGGCGCGGCGCGCGCTACGAAGGCTTCATCCTCGATCCGCCGCCATTTGGGCGCGGCGCACACGGCGAGATTTGGTCGTTTGAGAAATCTATGCCGCAGCTGATGGCGCTCATACGTCAGCTGATCAGCCCGAAGCCGCGCTGCGTGGTCATCACAGCCTACACAGCCAAGACAAGCCTAGCCGCGCTGCAGCGCCTATTAGCTGAGTGCATGGCAGGGCATGATGGCATCATCGAAGCAGGCGAGCTCGGCCTGCGTCAGCAGAGCGCGGCGCGCATCCTGCCGACTGCCCTTTACGTCCGCTGGCGCACAACTTCGTAAATCAGCAGCGCAGCAGCCGCTGAGACGTTCAGCGAGTTGACCGTGCCGAACATCGGAATCGCCACGGCCTGATCGGCGTTTGCCAGCCAGAAGGACGAGAGACCGTGCTTTTCAGTGCCGAGCGCCAATGCCACGCCATTTCGGTAATCAGGCGCAGTGTAGCGCACTGAAGCAGAAGGCGTGGCGACGATCAAGCGCATCTCGTGCTGACGCAACCATGCCAGAGCTTCCTGATTGCTGGCTGCAGCCACTTGCAGAGCGAAGAGCGCACCTTTGCTAGCACGGATCACATTCGGATTCGTCCAATCAGTGCGTGGATCGCAAGCGATGACAGCATCGACGCCTGCAGCTTCAGCAGTGCGCAGAATCGCGCCGAGATTGCCAGGTTTCTCCACGCCTTCGCACAGGACGACGAACGGCGCATCGGAGAGGCGTAAGCGCATCAGCGGACTCGGCTGAAAAGCGAAAGTGCCGATCCAGCCATCGGGATGCTCGCGATAGGCGAGCTTATCGAAGACGCGCGGGCTCACCTCATAGCAAGCGGCGCCGCGTGCCTGGAACCGCTCGATTAGGGCACGCTGCGCTTCTGTGCTGAAGTAAGCAGGCGCGTAAAACAGCTCAACAGGCCGTGTGCCGCTCATGAGCGCTAGCTGCAGCTCCTCATAGCCTTCCACAAGCGCCAAGCGCGCCGTCTCGCGCGTGCGGCGCTCGCGCAGCGCCAGGAGAGCCTTCACCTTCGGGTTGTGCGGACTGGTGATGATCATAGGCACGATCATAGCACACAGCCCGCCGAAAAGACTATTGAGTCTGTGGGCGGGATGTGCTATTCTATAGCACACGCGGCTGTAGTTCAGCTGGTAGAACGGCAGCCTTCCAAGCTGCATGTCACGGGTTCGAATCCCGTCAGCCGCTTTGGGTCCATAGCTCAACGGTCAGAGCATCCGGCTCAAATATGGGCGGCATAGGCAGAAATGCCTATGTGTTCACCTGTCAAATTCGGGGGAGCCTACCTCAAGCGCTGAGACGGTAATCCCGAGCCAAGCCCAAGCCACTTGGGAAGGTGTAGAGACTTGCTGGCAGGCATCTGCGCGGCGCGCGGCGCCGAAAGATGAAGGGAAAGTCCAGCCCACAAACTGATGCGCGGCATCGGGCGGTGAAAACCGTAGTGGGATGCATAACCGGCTGGTTGCAGGTTCGAATCCTGCTGGACCCACTCCTCTAACTGACTTCTGTGTTGACATTCGTGGCAGAGTCGGGCATAGTTGTGCGCTTGGATGCAACACAAAGTTACTCTCAGTGTGAGAAGGCTATGCAAAACCAAGATTTCAGCCAACCGCGCACGCTGCGTCAATTCCTACGGCTCTACCTGACAGGCTTGGCAATGGGTGCCGCTGACGTCGTGCCAGGCGTCTCTGGCGGCACCATGGCATTCATCCTCGGCGTCTATAGCACGCTGCTGAACGCCATCAAGGCGTTCAACTTCAAGGCAGTGCGGCTGCTCCTGAGCTTCAAAATCGGCGAGCTGCTGCAGCATATCGCCTTTTTCTTCCTGCTAGCGCTCGGCGCAGGCATTCTGACCGCCGTCCTAGCTTTGGCAAACGCGCTTGGCACAGCCCTTGAGCAACAACCGACACTCGTCTACGCCTTTTTCGGCGGCTTGATCGTCGCCTCGATCTTCTCGGTAGCGCTGCTGCTGCGCTGGAACGTGACGGCGATCATCGCCTTGATTCTAGGCGCGTTGTTCGCCTACTGGCTTGTGGCGCTGCCTGAGCTCGCCGACGCCGACCATTCCTTCCTGACGCTCTTTTTCAGCGGCGCAGTCGCCATTTGTGCCATGATCCTGCCAGGCATTTCAGGCTCGTTTATCCTACTAATTCTAGGGCAGTATAAATTCGTGCTGGACGCTGTGCGCGCTCTGGATATCGGTAGCATCGCCGCTGTCGGCTTAGGCGCGGCGATCGGCATTCTAGCCTTCTCGCGCGTGTTGAGCTGGTTGCTCAAGCACTATTACACGCCGACTGTCGCAGCGTTGGTCGGCTTCATGGTCGGTTCGCTGCGGCGCATCTGGATTGAAGGCGAGCGCGGCTTGAGCAACCTTGGTGAGGTCGGCATCAACCCAATTGTGCTGATCATCGGCTTATTCGTAGTCGGATTCGTCGTGGTGAGCTTCATCGATCACTTGCAATCAGGCCGCAATCCGCTGTTTGTGCGCCTGTGGCGCATTCAACCGAAAGAAGCAGCCTAGAGGCACGTTTTTCACGACGCTCAGCGGCGCGCTATAATCTGATAACGAGGAGCTGGGCGTGTGGAAACTGAGATCATCATCGGGCTATGGGCGGGCAGTGGCGCGCTGCTCGGCGCACTGATCACGCCATTGGTCTACTGGGCGAAAGGGCGCAAACCTGCCAGCGGCTTCTTTGCAGGCGTGCTGGCAGGCGCTGTGGGCAATATCGTCTTGCTGTTGCCACTGTGGCTTCTGTTGCGGCAGCGCCCGCCCGATGCGCTGCGCGAGCAACTGACCGCCTACAACATGGGCATCGGCGCCGTGATTGGCAGCCGCTACGAAGAAGCGCGCTGGTATTTCATGAAAGTGGCAACGGCGAACCCTGCGCATATTGGCGCGTGGCTGAACCTTGCCTATTTGGCGACGACGCCGCTAGAAGCCTGGAGCTATGTGGAGCGCGCGCGCGCCATCAATCCTGCCCATCCACAAGTGCAGCAAGCAGTCGCCATTCTGTGGAGCCAAGTGCAGGGCTATTACGCGGCACAAGCAACTAATCAGCAGCAGTGAAGCCTTGACTGGAGTTACGATGATCGCTTTGCGCAGCTTGAATCGCCCGCTGGCACTATTTTTGTGGTATAGCGCCATTTTCCACGTCGGCGCCTTTGGCATTGCCGACGTGGTGCTGAATTTCTATTTCGTCAGCCTTGGCTACAACTCAGACGCGATCGGCTTGCTGCAGGGTATCTCCAGAGTTGGCGGCGCGTTTTTGGGCATTCCAATCGGCATTTTGGCAGATCGGATCGGCATGAAGCGCGTGGTGATCGGCGCGACGCTGATAGCTGCTATCAGCTACCTGCCGCTGCTGCTGCTGCCGAGCTTGCCCGTGTTGCTGCTCAGCCGCGCTGCCTTTGGCGTGGCGCTCAGCGCAACTTTCATCGCCGCGGCGCCTTTCCTAATCGCGCTCGCCGAGCGAGAACATCAAGCGCACGCTTTCGGCTATTATCAAGTCACGACGCTGAGCATGGCAGCTTTCGGAAGCCTGATCGGCGGCGTGCTGCCGAGCGCTCTGATCGCCGTTCTCGGCCTGCCCGAAGGCGCGGCACGGCAAGGCATAGCGCCTGCACAGACGCCTTTTGCCTATGGCGGCGCGCTCTTGATTAGCGCGGCACTATGCCTGATCAGCATCCTGCCCGTGCTGCGCTTGCCGAATGCGCGCTCGGCAGTCTTACAGAGCGGCGTAAGCGTGCCGCTGCATGCCGTGCCATGGCGCTCAATCCTCTTGCTGGCCGCACCAAGCCTGCTGTTTGGCCTCTCAGCCGGCTTGACTTTCCCGTTCTATAACTTGTTCTTCAGGTCGCGCTTCGCTTTGCCTGATGATGAAGTCGGCGCGATTTTGAGCCTAGGCTGGCTGATGATGGGCGTGGTCGGCATCAGCACGCCATGGTGGGAGAGGCGTTTTGGCAGGTTGCGCGGCACGATTATCACGACGTGCTTGGCAGGCGCGGCTTATGTTGCGCTCGGCCTGGCACAAGCCGTGCTGTTCGCAGCGCTGATGTTCGTGATCGCCGCCTCAGTGAGGAACCTGCTGGTGCCGCTCTACGAGCCGCTGCGCTTGGAATGCGTGGATCGCAGCCTGCACAACCTGAGCAGCGCCGTCGGCTCAGTGCTGTGGAGTCTTGGCTGGTTCCTGGCAAGCACCCTGAGCGGCTTACTGCAGCGCAACAACGACTTCACAGCTATCTTCATCAGCGTGGCTGTGCTACAGGCGCTCACAGCGCTGAGCATAGCGCTGGTCTTCCGCAAGGCGCCACAGGCTGAACCTGTGGCCCAAGCCTCAGCTCTGGCTTCTGACTAAGCGCGCACGTGATAGTTGCCGCGCCCGATCCACTTGTACGTGGTCAGCTCGCGCAAGCCCATCGGGCCGCGCCCGTGCAGCTTCTGCGTGCTGACTGCCACCTCAGCGCCCAAGCCGAATTGCCCGCCGTCCGTGAAGCGCGTCGAAGCATTCACATAGACGGCCGCTGAGTCCACTTCTTGGATGAAGCGCTCGGCATTGGCTGCGTCCGCTGTCAGGATGCCGTCGCTGTGGGCTGTGCTGTGCGCTGCAATGTGATCGAGCGCCTCATCTAAGGTATCCACAACGCGCACGCCCAGGATCAGGCTCAACCACTCAGTATCCCAATCGTTCTCGCCTGCAGGCAGCACATCAGACGCCTTGCCATCAGGATTCAAAATGCGCAAGGCGCGCGGATCGGCGCGGAAGGTCACGCCGCCTTGCCGCAGACGCGCCGCCAGGCGCGGCAGGAATTCGTCGGCGATCTGACTGTTGACCAAGAGCGTATCTAGCGCGTTGCAGACGCTCGGCCGCTGCGTCTTGGCGTTGTAGATCACCTCGATGCTAGCGGCTTGGTCAGCGCTAGCGTCCACATACAAATGGCAAATGCCGATGCCGCCAGTGATGACAGGAATCGTGCTGTTTTGACGGCAGAACTCGTGCAGACTAGCGCCGCCACGTGGGATGATCATGTCCACATAGCGATCCAGGCGCAGCAACTCTGCCACATACTGCCGATCAGTGCTATCGATGAACTGAACGGCCTCAGCGGGCACTTGGCAGGCTGTGAGCGCACTTTGAATGGCGCGCACAAGCGCACGGTTGCTGTTGAGCGTCTCTTTGCCGCCACGTAGCAAGACGGCGTTGCTGGTCTTGATTGCGAGCGCAGCCACATCCACAGTGACGTTCGGGCGAGCCTCGTAGATCACGCCGATCACGCCGAGCGGCACACGACGACGCTCCAGTTGCATACCGTTCGGCAAGGTTCGCGCCTCAATGATCTCGCCGACAGGATCGGGCAGCGCAGCGACGTTGCGCACATCCTGTGCGATGCCTGCCAGGCGTCCTTCGAGCGAGAGGCGATCGAGCATGGCGGCATTCATGCCACTCGCGCGCGCTGCGGCCAGGTCTTCAGCATTAGCGCGCATGATCGAGTCATGTTGCTCGATCAGCGCATCGGCGATAGCGTACAGCGCGGCGTTTTTCTGGTCAGTCGTCAAACGCGCCAACTGGCGCGCTGCAGCGCGGGCAGCGCGCCCGAGCGCGGGCAAATCAAGGGACATCGCTCAGCTCCTGGAAAGCTAACTTTTTGCGCCGAATTGTAGCCTCCCAGCCATAGAGGCTGTTCGTGCGATCTGACCAAGCCGACTCAGATATCGAGCGTGGCTTCCTTCGAGTGCTGAATGATGAATTTGCGGCGCGGCGGCACAGCTGGGCCCATCAACATCTCGAACGTCTGGTCAGCTGCAGCGGCATCTTCGCTAGTGACCAAGAGCAGCGTCCGATTGGCAGGATTCATGGTCGTCTCCCAGAGCTGCTCGGCGTTCATCTCGCCCAGGCCTTTATAGCGCTGCACTACGACCTTATCAGGCTCAGGGTAGTTTGCCAAGGCGCGCGCCAGCAGCTGCTCTTCCTTCACATTGGGCTCGGGGTAGAAGTAGCGCACTTGCTTGCGATACTCAAGGCGGAAGAGCGGCGGCTGGGCGATGTAAAGGCGCTTCTCGCGGATCAGATCGGGCATGTAGCGGTAGAAGAAGGTCAGCAAGAGCGTGCGGATGTGCGCGCCGTCGACGTCAGCATCGGTCAGGATGATCACGCGGCCGTAGCGCATCTTCTCGATGTTGAAGTCTTCGCGAATGCCCGTGCCAAGCGCCGCGATCAGCGCCTTGATCTCCTGGCTATCCAAAATGCGATTGAGCGTGGCGCGCTCAGTGTTGAGAATCTTGCCGCGCAAAGGCAAGATGGCTTGGAAATGCCGATCGCGCGCCTGCTTGGCGCTTCCGCCGGCGCTATCGCCTTCTACGATGAACAACTCGGTAGCTAAGCCGCGATCAGAGCAATCGGCTAGCTTGCCCGGCAAGGTCGTGTTCGCCAACAGGCTTTTGCGCTCGCCCAAGAGCAGCTCGCGTTGCTTGTCGAGCGCATCCTGGATGCGCATGGCGCTCAGGCATTTCTCGACGATCTTGCGCGCCTCGCGCGGATTGTTCTCCAAAAACTCGCTGAAGACCTCAGAGACGACCGAAGAGACTGCTGCGCTGACTTCAGCGTTCATCAGCTTGACTTTGGTTTGGCTCTCAAATTGTGGCGCAGGATGACGCACGCTGACAATTGCCGTCAGGCCTTCTAGGGTGTGCCGCCCTGTGAAGTTAGCGTCACGCTCTTTGAGGAAGCCCATTTTGCGCGCATAAGTGTTGATCACGCGTGTGATGGCCGTGCGCAAGCCTGTTTGGTGCGTGCCGCCATCAGGCGTGTTGATCGTGTTGGCGAAAGCCAGCTCGGTCGTGTTGGTCGAGTCCGTGTACTGGAAAGCGAACTCGACTTCCATAGTCGCCTCGATCTCGCGCCCTTCGGCCATCATGGTGAATCGATGCTCGCCCATGCCTGAGACGACCTCGTGAATGGCGTCGCGATGGCGATTCAGGTAGCGCACGAACGAGCGCAAGCCGCCTTCGAAGTAGAAGGTCATTTCGCGTGGCAGCGGCTTCTCGCGCTCGTCTACAAGGCGGATAGTGACGCCGCGCGTGACGTAGGCCATCTCGCGGAAGCGATCGGCCAGCGTTTTGAAATTGAAGTCGAAATCGCGGCGCACGCCTTCAAAAATCAGCGCATCGGGATAGAAGGTGATATGCGTGCCTGTTGGCGCGCCTTCGGGCAAGGGCTGAATGGCTTGGACTTCGCCTTGCGGCTCGCCGCGCACATAGCGCTGCTGCCAGATATAGCCATCGCGATGGACTTCAGCGATCAGCCACTCGGAGACTGCGTTCACAGCCTTCACGCCGACGCCGTGCAAGCCGCCTGAGACTTTGTAGGCGCCGCCGCCGAACTTGCCGCCTGCATGCAAGCTGGTCATCACCAATTCCAGCGTCGAGATGCCTTTCTGCCAGTGTTTCTCCACAGGGATGCCGCCGCCGTTATCCGAGACTGTGATCGAGCTATCGGGATGGATGACCACTTGGATGAAGTCGCAGCGCCCTGCCATGGCCTCATCAATGGCGTTATCGACCACTTCATAGACCAAGTGATGCAAGGCATGAACATCCGTGCCGCCGATGTACATGCCTGGGCGCAGACGGACGGCTTCCAGGCCTTCAAGGGCGCGAATATCCTGTCCGGTTTGCTGTCGCTGCGGATCGGTCACAACGTCCTCCACATTTTCAGGGAAACATCGCTGGGAATTGCTGATGCACGAAGCTCGCAATTGCCTTGATTGTACCAGATTTTCGGCTGACGGTCAAAGACAGATGTTCGCAGCCGTGCCGAAGCGCATGGCCTTGGGCGGCACCAAAAGGTTGACAAATCGCCTTTTTTGATATCGAATTAGTAACATGCTGATCTTGCCTGATTACCGCGTGCGCCAACGCGACTACTTGCTTCAGATCGCCCGTGCGCTCACCTCACGCCTGGATGTAGGCGAGGTGCTGCGGCTGATCTTGGGCGCTTCGCTGGCCATGCTCAGCGGCGAAGTCGGGCTGATCGCGCTGCGCGAGGAAGATAATCGCTTCCGCGCGCGTGCCAGCGTCGGCGTGCCTGCAGAGAAGCTGCACGTCTTCAAGCCGCTGCTGGCGAACATCTTCATCGATGAGCAGCATGGCGGCATCCGCTACGATCAGCTGGAGCTGAAAATGCGCCTGGTAGCGCGCGCGCTGGACATGCGCTTGCGGCAAGTGATCACCTTGCCCATGCTGATGGGCGATCAGGTGCTGGGCGTGATTTTCGTCTTTCGCAGCTATGTCGGCGAATACACCGCGGATGAGCAGAGCATCTTGCAGAGTTTTGCCGACCAAGCGGCGATCGCCGTGCACAACGCGCAGCTCTACGAGCGCCTGAGCGCCGAGCAGCAGCGCCTGAGCGCCATTTTGGAGCACAGCGCCGACGGCGTGCTGATCATGGACGCCAAGCAGCGCATTGTCGGCTTCAACAAGGCTCTGGCGCGCATCACTGGCTGGAACCAAGCTGAGGCGCTCGGCCAGCTGCACGATAGCATCATCTTCTGGGAGCGCGTGGAGCACGGTCAGCCGTTAGGCGCCGCTTTGGCAAGCGGCTGGGCGCGCCAGCCCTGCAAAGACGACGACGAGCCTGATACGCGCTACGTGGAAGGCGACTTGCGGCGGCGCGATGGCTCGCTGATCAGCCTTGGCATCACCTACACGGCGCTCTTCGATGATGATGGCAGGCTGCAGAACATCATCGCCAATGTGCGCGATATCACTCACTTTCGGCGTGCCCAAGAGGCAAAATCCGCCTTCATCTCAGCCGTCTCGCACGAGTTGAAGACGCCTGTGGCGCTCATCAAGGGCTATGCCAGCACGCTGCGCCGCGAAGATGCCCACTGGGACGAAGCAACCGTGCAGCGCGCCTTAGCCGTCATTGAAGATGAGGCAGACCGCCTGGCAGGCATGATCGAGAACCTGCTGGCCGCTTCTAAGCTGCAGGCTGAAGGCATGCGCTTGACGCAAATTGGCGAAGTGGACTTGATCGAGCTGGTCTCGCGCGCGGTAGAGCGTTTTCGGACGCAAAGCCAGCAGCATCGCCTGATCCTAGACTTGCCGCCCGATCTGCCAACAGTGCGCGGCGATGCCGTGCGCTTGCGCCAAGTGTTTGATAACCTGCTCAGCAATGCGATCAAGTACTCGCCTGATGGTGGCGAAATTCGCGTGACGGGCAGCTACGATGCTCAAGGCGTGACCATCAGCGTCAGCGATCAAGGTGTGGGCATCCCTGCTGAGGAACTGCCGCATATCTTCGAGCGCTTCTACCGCGTGGATAACACCCTCAGCCGTCGCACACAGGGCACAGGCTTAGGGCTGTATTTGGCAAACGCCTTCATCAAGGCGCATGGCGGTCGGATCAGTGTTGAGAGCGCCTTGAACAAAGGCTCTACCTTCCACGTCTGGTTGCCGCGTCCGCCTGCCTGAAGACCGATCACAGTCTATGTTTCAAGGAGTCGAGCACATGTTTCAACCAATGGCGCGGCAGATCAGTTGTCCGAGCTGCCGCCAACCTTTCACAGCTCAGGTCGAGCAGATCGTGGATGGTGAGCGCGATCCGAGCGCCAAAGCGCGCCTGCTGAGCGGCACGCTCAACGCTGTGCGCTGCCCGTATTGCGGCTATGAATTCCGCTTGAGCACGCCGATTGCCTATCACGACGCCAGCAAGGAACTGCTGCTGGTCAACGTGCCGATGGAGCTCGGCTTGCCGTCAGCCGAGCAAGAGCGCCTGATCGGCTCGCTGACGCAGGCGATCATGAACAGCTTGCCGCAGGAGAAGCGCAAGGGCTATCTGCTCATGCCGCGCTCAACGCTGACGTTGCAAGGCATGATCGAGGCGATCCTCGAGGCTGATGGCATCACCAAAGAGATGATCGAAGCGCGCCGCAAAAAGCTGCGCTTGGCGGAACAGTTCCTTCAAAGCGATCCTGAGCAATGGCAAGCGCTAGCACAACAGCACGATGCTGAGCTGGATGAAGAATTTTTCGCCATGCTCACAGCCTCAGCTGAAGCAGCCTTGCGCAACGGTCGGCGCGATGCGGCACAAGCCATGCTCATGCTACGCGATGCACTTCTCAGCCTCTCCAGCGTCGGTCAGCGCCTGCTGAGCCAAGGCGCCGAGGAAGAGACGCGCATCCAAGCCGTCGTCGACGATCTGAACGCTCTGGGCAACCAGCTCAGCCGCGAGACGCTGCTGGATTTAGCGATTCGCTATGTGCAAGCGGATACGACCGACAGGCTAGAAGTGCTGGTTGGCTTGGCGCGCCCAATTATGGACTACGCTTTCTTCCAGCTCTTGGCTCAGCGTATTGAGTCGGCTTCAGGCACAGAGCAAACGTTGCTCAAGATGCTGCGCGATCACTTGCTGGACTTGACGCAGGCGCTCGATCAGCAAACACAAGCTATGGTGCAGCAAGCTGCCCAGGCTTTGCAGGCTATCGTTAATAGCCAAGACCTAGACGCGGCGATCCGCGCACGGATTGAGGATATTGACGATACCTTCCTCTCAGTGCTTTCAGCTAACCTGCAAAACGCCGAGCAAACGGGCAATCAAGCTGCGGCTGCGCGGCTGCGCCAAGTCATGGAGCGCGTCATGGACATCCTGGCCGAGAACGCGCCGCCAGTCATTCAATTCATCAATCAGTTGCTGCAACAACCGACTGCCGAAGGCGCTCGCGCCTTGCTGGCAGCGCGCGCCGCTGAATTCGGGCGCGAGCTGCTGGAAGTGATGAACACGCTCTTGGGCGAGCTCAGCGCGCGCGGGCGCAGCGCCACTGTGGAGCGCCTGCTGACTTTGCGCCAAATGGCTGTTGACGTGCTTGGCGATGTGGCGTTGCAAGAAGATGAGCAGAGCGCAAGCGCGCCTGAGCCACCTGCCTCGGAGCCGCCTGAGCGCAAAGATGGCATCATCTTGCCCTTCTCAGCGCGCAAGCGTCCTCGCAACAGCTAGCTAACACTTTTGCCCATGACGTGCGCATGGGCAATTTGCTCAAATAGCCTGTAACAACCGCATCGCGGCTTGGTAAGCGCTGAGACGTATACAGTGTTCCAGTGTATAATGGACGAAGATTCACTGTTCGGAACAGCGCAGTGAGAAAGGCGCATGGTCGAGCTACTTGGCACACGGCTAAATCGCTATGAGATTCGAGAGCGGATCGGCAAAGGCGGCATGGCGGCTGTCTATAAGGCCTGGGACGTCAACCTGGAGCGCTGGGTCGCCGTCAAAGTGTTGCACACGCACCTCTCGGATCAGGAAGATTTCAAAGAGCGCTTCGAACGTGAGGCAAAGCTGATCGCCAGCTTGAATCATCCCAACATCGTGCAAGTCTATGACTTCGACACGGTCGAGCGCAATGGCGAACGCATCTACTACATGGTCATGACCTACGTCGAAGGTCAGACTTTGCGCCAGGTGATGGAGCAGCGCCGCGCTAGCGGCGAGCGCTTCAGCCTTGCTGAGATCGGCGCGATCATGCGTGGCGTGTGTGCAGCGCTCTCGTATGCCCATAAGCGCGGCATGGTGCATCGCGATGTGACGCCGGGCAACATCCTCTTCAACGCTGAAGAACAGCCCGTGCTGGCCGATTTCGGCATTGCGCGCATGGTGGAAGGCGCGCGCATCACACGCAGCGGCACAACCAGCGGCACGCCGCTTTACATGTCGCCTGAGCAAAGCACAGGCGCTGAGAGCGATCATCGCGCCGATATCTACTCGCTCGGCGTGATTCTGTTCGAGCTGTTGAGCGGCAAAGCGCCTTATGAAGGCGAAAGCACGGTCGCCATTTTGATGAAGCACGTCAATGACCCGATCCCGAAGGTCACTGACCTTGTGCCAGGCTTGCCGCCCGCTGCAGACATCATCGTCGCGCGTGCGCTCGCCAAAAGCCCTGAAGCGCGTTATCAAAGCGTCGAGGCCTTCCTGCACGATCT
>RFIM01000012.1 GCA_003695215.1 Chloroflexota bacterium | reverse complement strand
GTTGGCGGCGTGCCTGTGGCTGTGACCTTCTGCCCGTTGTGCAACAGCGCGATCGTCTTTGATCGGCACGTGGACGGGCAAATACTGCGTTTTGGCGTCTCAGGCAACTTGCGCAAGAGCGACTTAATCATGTGGGACGATCAAACGCAGAGTTGGTGGCAACAGATCACGGGCGAGGCGATTGTCGGCGCGCTGACAGGCACGCGCTTGGCGCTGATCAGCTCGCAGGTGGTCAGCTTCGAGGCTTTCAAGAAGGCCTTCCCTGAAGGGCGTGTGCTCAGCCGCGATACTGGCCATGATCGCAGCTATGGGCGCAATCCGTACACCGGCTACGATGGCAATCCGCGTCCGTTTCTGTTCGAAGGCACGCTTGATACGCGCTTGCCTGCCACGGAGCATGTCTTGGCGGGCGTCGTCGACGGCGTGCCGATTGCCTATCCGTTCAGCTTGCTGGCACGCGAGGGCGTGATCAACGATGTTGTCGGCAAGGTGCCAGTGGTCGCTTTTTGGCAAGATGGCGCTGTGAGCGCGCTGGATCGCAGCGAGATCGATAAATCGCGGCGCATCGGCATGGCAGCGCTGTACGAGCGAACAGTCGATGGCCGCAAGCTGACCTTCGAGCTCGGCAAAGATGGCCTGCCACGCGATTTAGAGACGGGCAGCATTTGGAACGTCTTCGGGCGCGCTACGGAAGGCGCTCTGGCAGGCACGCAGCTGGTGCGCGCCTTCGCCAATCCGCACTTTTGGTTTGCCTGGGCAGCTTTTCAGCCCGAGACTCGCGTGTACGGTCAGTAGCGCTTGTGCAGGCTCTGGCTGCCTGCAGAGCTTATCGGTGCGGCTGCGCATTCTCTTATGGAAATCATAGGCAAGCGGGACTCGCCAGGGCGCGCCGTTGTGCGTATAATATGTATAATCTGGCGTTAAGCGCTAACGCGCTGCGCAAGGTTAACACGCTAGCGCTCGAAACGGCTTATTTCCCGACTTGCGCCGCGTCCAGAAATTAGCTTGGCGCAATCGCCCGAAGTGCGGAAAGAAGAGCCTTTCGTGATGAACCTGATCTTGAAATAAGGGCGATGGAGGTAGTTCGACGTGGCAGATAAAATGGAACGCTTCACTCAGCGCGCGCGGCGAGTCTTCACGCTGGCGCAGGAGGAAGCTGAACGGCTAAAACACACCTATGTTGGCACAGAGCATCTTCTGCTGGGCTTGATGCGCGAAGATGGCGGTGTGGCAGGGCGCGTCCTGCGCGACCTTGGCGCCGATTTGCGCAAGATAGAGCAATTGGTGGAGCAGTTGATGCCGCCAGGCCAGCGTCAGCCCAATGAACGGCTCGATCTCTCGCCCGGCATGCGCAGCGTCCTAGTGCAAGCGGTTGAGGAAGCGCGCCGCATGGGCCATCATTATGTGGGCACAGAGCATTTGCTGCTCGGCTTAGTGCGCCAAGAAGAAGGCGTTGCTATCGAGGTTTTGAGACGGCTCGGCATCAAGCCGGAGGAGGTTCGCCGTCATACGCGGCGCATCCTGCAAGAAAGCCCGCCGCCGCCGCCCAGCAAGCCTGCGCCGCCTCAACCACAAAGCAGCATGGCCTCGCCTTCGCCTTCACAGCGCCGCCAAAGCGTCAAGACACCCTTAGTCGATCAATTAGCGACCGACCTGACCGCGCTGGCTGAGGAAGGCAAGCTCGACCCTGTGATCGGGCGCGATGTGGAAATTGAGCGCGTCATCCAGATTCTCAGCCGCCGCACCAAGAATAACCCTGCCCTGATCGGCGAGCCAGGCGTCGGCAAGACGGCCATTGTAGAAGGCTTGGCTCAGCGCATCGTCAACCGCGAGACGCCTGCAACGCTGCTGGACAAGCGCGTGCTGCAGCTGGACGTCGGTAGCCTTGTGGCCGGTACCATGTATCGCGGTCAGTTTGAAGAGCGGCTGAAGCGCGTCATCGAAGAACTCAAGTCCTCAGATAGCATCTTGTTCATTGACGAAGTGCATATGCTGGTCGGCGCGGGCTCGGCAGGCAGCAGCGTGGATGCGGCCAACATCCTCAAGCCTGCATTGGCTCGTGGCGAGCTGCAGTGCATCGGCGCCACTACTTTCGATGAGTATCGCAAGCATATCGAGAGCGATGCTGCTCTAGCGCGCCGCTTCCAGCCGATCTTCGTCGACGAGCCGACTATCGAAGAGACCATCGAGATTCTGCACGGCATCAAGGCAGCCTATGAGGCGCATCACAACCTTGAGATCACTCAAGAGGCGATCGAAGCAGCGGCGCATCTCTCAGCGCGTTACGTGCCTGATCGCTTCTTGCCCGATAAGGCCATTGACCTGATCGATGAAGGTGCTAGCCGCGTGCGCATGTATAAGTCGCCCGAGTCCATTCGCGTGCGCCGCGCTGAGGCCGATCTCGCCGATATCAACGAGCAGCTTGAGGAAAATGCCTACCTAGACGAGGAGCGCCGCGCTGAGCTGTACGCGCGCGCCACAGAGCTCTCCACGCAGCTCGCCAACATCAAGGCCAGCTGGAATCCTGAGACCAACAAGCCGCGTCTGACTGCCGAAGACATCGCTGAAGTCGTCTCAATGTGGACGGGCATCCCTGTCACCAGCATTAGCGCCGATGAGTCCGAGCGGCTGCTGCACATGGAAGAATTCCTGCACAAACGCATTGTCGGCCAGCATGAGGCCATTGAGGCGATCGCCAAGGCGGTGCGCCGTGCGCGCGCAGGCTTGAAAGACCCGCGCCGCCCGATTGGCTCGTTCATCTTCCTCGGCCCAACCGGCGTCGGCAAGACTGAGCTGACCAAGGCGCTGGCCGAGTTCATGTTCGGCAGCGAGGACGCACTCATCCAGCTAGATATGAGCGAGTTCATGGAGCGGCACACGGTAGCGCGTCTGGTCGGCGCGCCGCCTGGCTACGTCGGCTATGAAGATGCCGGCCAGCTGACCGAAGCGCTGCGCCGTCGCCCGTACTCAATTGTCGTCTTCGATGAGATCGAAAAGGCGCATCCTGAGGCCTTCAACATGCTGCTGCAGATCATGGAAGAAGGGCGCCTCTCGGATGCACGCGGCCGTAAAGTGGACTTCCGCAACGCCATCATCGTCATGACCAGCAACATCGGCGCTGAGGTCATCAAGCGCGGCAACACGCTCGGCTTCGATATGCCGCGCGATGAGACTGTCGATCAGGCGCGCGACTACGAAGAGATGCGCAAGAAGGTCATGGAGCAGCTGCGCCGCGCCTTCCGCCCGGAGTTCCTCAATCGTGTTAGCGCGACGATCGTCTTCCGCTCGCTCACGCGCGAGGAGCTGATGCAGATCGTGGACTTGGAGATCAACAAAGTGCGCGAGCGACTCTCAGATCATGCCCTGACGCTCGAGATCACTGATGCAGCCAAGGCGCTGCTGGGCGAAAAAGGCTACGATCCTGAATATGGCGCGCGGCCACTGCGCCGCGTGATCACCAACATGGTCGAAGATCGGCTCTCTGACGGCATCCTGGCAGGCACCTTCAAGGTCGGCAGCACGATCCTGATCGATGTGGCGGATGGCGAGCTGGTCATGAAGACGGTTGAGAGCCCTAACGGCGTCGATCATGGCGCACTGACTGACTATCCATCTAGCGCGCTGATTGAAGGCACTGTGGACATCGCCTCGCCTGAATCCAACTGATCGCCTCAAGCGCCATCGCCTTGAGAACAACAGAGCAGCACGTGCTGCTCTGTTGTCGTTTGGCTGCAGGCTTTGAGATACTTTTCACAAATCTGAGAGCTTTTGAGAGTCTTTCATCTCTATCATGCCTGGCCAACCCTTAGGCGCTTCGCCGCCGATGCTTCAGAATCTACAGCATGAGCGAAAAACACAGCCCGAAGTCAAGCCGCTTGCCCGCTTTCTACCAGCGCAGCCTGGCCGAGCGCATGGCGATCATCGCTGAGTGGGCAGGCCTGAGCGAAGCGGAACAAGCCGCGCTAAGCGGCGCCGCAGGCCTGGACGCCGCGCACGCCGACCATATGATCGAGAACGCCATAGGCGTTTATGCCTTGCCGCTAGGCATCGCCACAAACTTCCTGATCAACGGGCGCGATTACCTAGTGCCAATGGCGATAGAAGAGCCGAGCGTGGTGGCCGCTTGTAGCTACGCGGCGAAGTTGATCCGCGCAGGCGGCGGCTTTCAGGCGGGCAGCGACGAGCCGATCATGATCGGTCAGCTGCAGGTCCTGGATATCGCTGATGCGCACGCTGCCGCTGAGCGCCTGCTAGCTGCGCGCGATCGCCTGCTGGCCGCTGCTAACGATCCGACTTCGTCAATCGTGCGGCGTGGCGGCGGCGCGCGCGACCTGATCGTCCGTCCGTTCGCAGGCACGCCGCTTGGCGAGATGCTGGTAGTGCATCTGCACTACGATGTGCGCGACGCTATGGGCGCCAATGCTATCAACACGGCCTGTGAGCAGATCGCCCCACTTGTGGCTGAGATCAGCGGCGGGCGAGTCCATCTGCGTATCCTCAGCAACCTGACCGATCAGCGCAAAGCCTGGGCCAGCTGCCGCATCCCTGCAGCTGAGCTTGCCACACGGGATTCGGAAGGCGCGCAAGTGGCCCGCGCCGTGGTCGAGGCAAGCCTGTTCGCTGAGCTTGATCCGTACCGCGCCGCGACGCACAACAAGGGCATCATGAACGGTATAGACGCGGTCTGCATTGCCACAGGCAACGATTGGCGGGCGCTTGAGGCGGGCGCGCACGCTTATGCTGCTCGCGAGGGGCGCTACACCAGCTTGACGCGCTGGTGGCAGGCTGAGAACGGCGATCTGTGCGGCGAGCTGCGCCTGCCGCTAGCTGTTGGCACGGTCGGCGGCGCCACGCGGGTGCATCCTGCAGCGGGCGCGGCGCTCAAGCTGCTGGGCGTGCAAAGCGCGCGCGAGTTGGCAGAAGTCATGGTATGCGTCGGCTTGGCGCAGAACTTGGCTGCCCTTCGCGCGCTGGCAACCGAAGGCATCCAGCGCGGTCATATGAGCCTGCACGCGCGCCAGATGGCCATTGCAGCAGGTGCCACGGGCGATCAAGTGGCGCACGTGGTAGCTCAGCTGCTGGCAGAGGGCAATGTGCGCTTGGAGCGCGCCCGACAGATTGTGCAGACGCTGCAAGGCTCAGGAGCGCGCTAAGCCCGCGCGGCGCTCGGCGCGCTTTATCAAAGCAAACTTCGGCTGCGCTTGGCTCTACAGGCGCGCCGAAATAAGTCAGATGGAGTGATATACATGACGAACGTCCCGAATTCTTCTGATCCGCGTGGCCTTTTGAAGCCTGCGCGGCCTGTTGGCATCATCGGCTATGGCGCCTACGTGCCGCGCTATCGCTTAGCGGGCAGCGAGGTCGCGCGTGTGTGGACGAACGGCTTAGGCAGCTCTCCAGTGAAGGAGAAAGCAGTCGCTGGCTTGGACGAAGACGTGATCACCATGGCGATTGAGGCGGCGCGCAATGCGCTAGCGCGCGCGCAGATCGCGCCTAATGCCTTGCGTGCCGTCTGGGTCGGCTCGGAGAGCCATCCCTACGCCGTCAAGCCGACTAGCACCGTTGTGGCGGAGGCCATTGGCGCAGCGCCATCAGTGCAAGCTGCTGACTGGGAATTCGCCTGCAAGGCAGGCACAGAGGCCTTGCAAGCCGCTATCGGCTTGGTGGGCAGTGGCATGGCAGCCTACGCCTTGAGCATCGGCATGGATACAGCGCAAGGGCGCCCTGGCGACGCGCTAGAATACACTGCTGCTAGCGGCGGCGCTGCCTATATCGTCGGCGCCGCTGAGGAAGCGCTCGCCATCTTCAACGGCTCCTATAGCTACGTGACCGACACGCCAGATTTCTGGCGGCGCGCTGAAGTGAAGTACCCTTCGCACGGCGACCGCTTCACTGGCGAGCCTGCCTATTTCGCACATACGCAAAACGCCGCTCAGGCGCTCATGCGCCTGATGGGCACACAGCCAAGCGACTACACTTATGCCGTCTTCCATCAGCCGAACGTCAAATTCCCTGAGCGCGCCGCCAAGACGCTCGGCTTCAGCGATGCGCAGATCAAAACAGGCCTTCTGGCGAACGAAGTCGGCAACGTCTACGCAGGCTCGTGCCTGCTTGGCCTGAGCGCGATCTTGGACGAAGCCAAGCCCGGCGACCGCATCCTGTGCGTCAGCTATGGCAGCGGCGCAGGCTCAGATGCCTTCGACCTGAGTGTGACTGAGCGCATCCTTGCGCGTCAGCGCCTAGCGCCGCTCACGCGCACTTACATCGCGCGCCGCACGCCCATTGACTACGCCGTCTACACGCGCTATCGCAATAAGCTCTACATCGAGTGAGGAAGATTTGCCATGCAGAACGTATCTATCATCGGCATCGGTCAGACGCCTGTTGGCGAGCATTGGGAGACTTCGCTGCGCCATCTGAGCTTGCAAGCCATTGAGGCGGCGCTGCAAGATGCGGGCATCGCGCCTGAAAGGCTGGACGCGCTGGTGATCGGCAATGCGCTTGGCGGCACGCTCAGCGATCAGCACCATCTCGGCGCGCTGATCGCCGATTTCGCAGGTTTGCGCGGCATCGAAGCCTTGCGCGTGGAAGGCGCCGATGCCAGCGGCGCTTTGGCGTTGCGGCAAGGCGCGCTGATGGTCGCTAGTGGCGCAGCGCAGACCGTGCTGGTTCTCGGCGTGGAGAAAGTGACCGACGTGGTCGGCGCGCAGCGCACAGCCGCGCTCGCGACCTTCTTAGATAGTGAGTACGAAGCGGCACACGGCGCGACACCCGTGGCGATTATGGCGATGCTGATGCGGCGCTACATGAGCCAATATAACCTCAGCATCGGCGATTTCGCCAATTTTAGCGTCAACGCGCACGCCAACGGCAGCAAAAATCCGAACGCTATGTATCGCAACCTGATCAAGGCAGAGCGATTCGCGGCGGCACCGCTTGTGGCTGAGCCGATCAACCTATTCGACGTCGCGCCTGAGGCTGATGGCGCCGCAGCCGTGATTTTGACCACGACCGAGCGCGCCGCTGATTTGGTGCCGCAGCCGATTCGCCTGCTGGCTAGCGCTGTTGCCACGGATGCGCTGGCTGTGCACGATCGCGCCAATCCGCTTTTCCTGAGCGCCGTGCAGCAAGCCGTCAGCAAGGCGCTGCGCCTGGCCGAGCTCTCACAGAGCGATATTGATGTGCTGGAATTGCACGACTCGGCGACCATCATGACGACTTTGGCGCTAGAGGCCAGCGGCTTCGCAGCGCCTGGCGAAGGTTGGCGCTTGGCAGCCGAGAACAAGATCGGTCTGACGGGCGAGTTGCCGATCAGCACCTTTGGCGGCTTGAAGGCACGCGGCAACGCGCTCGGCGCCACAGGCGTCTACCAAGCAGTCGAGGTCACTTTGCAGCTGCGCGGCAAGGCAGGCGCCAATCAAGTGCCACAGGCGCGCATTGGCATGACGCAAACGCTGGGCGGCTTGGGCGGCACAGCCGTGGTGCACATCCTGAGCGTTTGAGCGGCTCAAGGCGCGCTCAAGGGCAGCGAGGCGCGCGGCGCTTGAGCGCGCAATGCTATAAGGAGCCGTTCGGCGCGCTCAAGCAGACGCTCATCGCCGCTCTGCTCGCCATAAGTCTTGCACAGCGCCCATAGCTGCACGCGCAAGCCACGCTTTTCAGCATAGGCGATGCCCTTCTGCCACGCCTTGCGCGCCGCTTGTTGATGGCCACACAGCCATTGCTGCAAGCCGTACAGCCGATAATACTCAGGCCGCAGGATCAAGCGTGAGCGCGCAAGGCGCCTCACTGAATTGAGTATCGGCGCCAAAGCACTCCAATAAGGCGCGCGCGCTGACTCAGGCAGGCACGCCAGCAGATCGAGCGCAGCGTCGAGAAAGACTTCCTCATCGGCATGCATCGCTCTGGGATGGCGTAAGGCGCGCTCAAGCCATCTCACAGCGTTCTCCAGATCGCCTTGCAGCCTGTAGCGCATGATCAGCAGAGCTAAAGCAGGCGTGTAATCCATCTCGGGATCGCTTAGATCGTCGGGCAGGTTGATCTCAGCCATGAGCGCTTCAGCCTGCGCCGACTCGCCGAGACGCAACAACGCCTGGATTCTGTAGTAAGGGCTGCGATAACGCATCAATTTCACGCGCAGCCATTGCACATCAAACTGGGCAAGGTAGGCCAGGCAGTCACGCCAATTGCCGAAGACGCAGGCAGCTATGGCAGCGTTGAGGAAGGCCACAGCACAGGTATCGCGGTCACCGATAGCGCGATATAGCCCAGCAGCATCGGCAAAGAGCTGCTCGGCGCTCGGTTCACCGCGATAGTAAGCGGCAATGCCAATGCCATTCAGGACGTAGGCGCGCGTCTCTTGATCTTGGATGTGCTCAGTGCATTCAAGCGCTCTGCGTCCGTAGAAGCGCGCTAGGCTGTGCAATCCAAGCACGCTGCTCATGCCGATGGTGGCGCCGATGTAAGCGCGCGCTAGGACGACAGTCGGCTCAGGCAGCGTCTCAGCCAAATTCAGGGCGCGCATGACGGCGTAGGCGCCTGCTGTCAGCTGCTGGCTGTTCCAACAATCGCCGCTCACATCTTGATAGATCGTCGCGGCTTCATGAACCTGCTCAGCGCGCTGCGCCGAGACGCGATAGAAACGCGGCGGCAAAGTGCGGTGCAGCAAGAATTGCCTGGCAAAAGCGCCAATCAGCGGGCGCGTAAGGCGCTCGCGTTGCGGAAAGGGCTGCTCAAGCAGGCTCAGCGCGCGCTGATAGTGCTGCATGCGCACTGAAATCTCTTCGTGGGCTCTGCCCAGGTGCAGCTCCAGGCGCGCCTTCTGCAAGTTGCTGGAGCCTGCCTGCTCTGCCAGTGCCAAGGCGCGCTCCAAAAGCGGCACCGCGCGCTTATAGGCAAAGCGCCGCACCGCCTGCATGCCTGCCAAGGCGCTATAGTGCGCTTCCTTCACCCGATCGCCCGCGTTCGCCCAGTGATAGGCTAAGGCTTCCCAGTGATGCGCATCCTCAGAATACAACCGTTCGATGGCTTCAGCCACTTGACGGCTGAGCGCGGCCGACTCGTCAGGCGAGAGGCTGGCCAAAAGCGTCTCGCGCAGCTTATCGTGCGCGAAGCGCCACTGCTCGTCCATTCGCTCAAGGACCGCATGATTGGCGCACACGTCCAGCCAGCGCTCCAGATCGAGGCTCGGATCGACTGCAGGCCTCAGCGCGCTGATCAACGCCATATCTAGCTGCCTGCCTGCGACTGCTGCTAAGGTCAGTAGATCGCGTGCGCGCTCGGGCAGGCGCGCCAAACGCCTGCGCAGCACGGTTTGAATGCCGCCGCTGAACAGGCGCTGCGGCAGAGTCACTAGCCCGATTTGATCAATGCGTTCGGCATGCTGTGCCAGCTCGCGCAGCACTTCAATTATGAACAGCGGATTGCCTTCGGACTCGCGTTGCAGCAATTGCAGCACGGCAGGTGTATTCTCAGTCAGCCCGATCATGGACTCAGTCAAGCGCGCTATCTGATCGGGCGCTAGGCGCGCTAGGCTCATGCGCTGAGCGCGTGGCAGCTGCTCGGGCAAGTCAGGGCGCTCCTCTTCGCGGTAAGTGGCCACAAGCAGGAGCGGCCTGTGTGGCGCCAAAGCGCTCAGCCGATCCAGCAGTTGCAGCGAGCCTTGCCCTGCCCAGTGAATATCCTCGGCGATCACCAGAGTCGGGCGAGTCAAGCGGCTGAAGAGCGCCTCGACTGTGCTGAAGAAACGCTCGCGAATTTTGCGCGGCTCCAAATCGGGCGGATCGGCGATTGGCTGCCCGAGCAGCTTCTCTAGGCCAGGCACAAAGGGCTTCAGGACGCTCGCTTCGAAGGTGGAAGGCGCGCAATGTAGCGCCAGCTCGCGCAGGACGCCTTGCCAGAGTTGGTAGAAGGCGCCGCTGCCGCTGACTGCCTGACCGCGCAGCACCAACACGCCGCTCACTAGCGCCCTTATGCGCAATTCGTCCACAAGGCGCGATTTACCGACGCCGCTCTCGCCGCCGATCAGCCACAGCGCACCCTGACCGCGCTGTGTGCCCTCAAGCGCTGCCATTAGTTGTGCCAACTCCGCCTCGCGCCCGATGAAACGCGCCGTCTGCAAGAAGCCTTCCCGAACTGCGACAGCCTGTGGCGGCAATGGCTCATCGATAGCCCTGAAATACTCCGCAAGCAGTGCCGCGGCATCCTGAGCCCGATCAGCAGGGTCCCTTGCCAACAGGCGCTCCAGCAAGCGCTGCACAGCGGGATTCACCTCCAGCGCGCTGAGATCGGGCGTCACATGCAGGATGTTGTCAAGCAACTGCGAGACGGTCTCTGCTTTGAACGGATTGAAGCCGCTCAGCAGCTCATGGGCGATCACGCCCACAGTGTAGAGATCGCTCGCCTCACTCGGCGGCTGATCCATGAGCAGCTCAGGTGCTAGGTAAGGCAGCGTGCCTGCCAAGCCGACGCGCTGACCGCGCAGCACTGAGAGACCGAAATCCACGACGCGCAGATGCCCATCGGCAAAGAGCAGGTTGTTCGGCGCTAGATCGCGATGCAGGATCGAACGGCGATGTAAGTAGCTGAGCGCTTCCAACACTTGTAGGATCAGCCTGATCTTCTCGTCAACCGAGAGCGAGGCACCAAAGCTCAAGATGTTCTGCGGCGATCGGAGCAATTCCATAGTGTAGAACGGCTGACCGCTCTCATCAAAGCCGTAGTCGTGCACGGCGATGATGCTCGGATGGCGCAGCGAGGAGAGCAGGCGAAACTCGTTGGCCAGCGCAGCTATGGAGCTGCCCTGCCCACGTGAGCTGAAATCAAGCGCTTCGATCGGCGCGCTCAGGCGCTTCAAAGCGACTTCCTCGCCCCTCAAGCGATCGTAGGCGCGGAAGACGGCGCCCATGCCGCCACGACCTAACTCCTCGCGCAAGACATAGCGCTGCGTCAAGCCTGTCGGCGCAAAATCGATCATGACACCATACCTTGCCCCTCAGGGCCTAGCGAGACGGACGAGCTGAAGAGCCAGAGACCGCGTCATTGAATAGGCTCTAGCCAATACGTGGCACCTTCGCCTTCAGGCGTCCAGCCGACCATGCCTTGATAGTTGACCTGCCACCAGGTGTAGCCATCCGCACAGATCGGGCCGTTGAGCACGCTGAAGACCTGGCCGCCAGGGATGTTGCCAATCACGCGGCTGATCTGGTTGTTGACGGTCGGTTGGGTGCGCAGCGCGTTAGGCGCGCCGGGCGTCACCCGCCCTGCGCCGCCGATGCGCAAGCGCGGCGGCAGGAGTGGCGGGCAGGCGTTGGCAGCGGCAAGCGGCTCCAGCCAATAGACTCCGTTCTCGCCTTCGCCCGTCCAGCCGATGATGCCGTTGTAGTTGACCTGCCACCATAAGACGCCATCATTGCAGACAGGGCCGTTCAAGAGCGTCATCGTGCCGCCAACAGGGATAGTGCCGAGCGAGACGCTGCGCGGATCGCGGCTAGGGCGCGCAGGCTGGCTGTTCAAGGCGTTCGCCTGTGGCGGGAAGCTGGTCACGCGGGCGCGCAAGCCGATGCTCAGGCGCGTGGCGAGCGCGCACTCAGGCACAGGTTGCGGCGTCGGCAGCTGTAAGATGCCTTCAGGCTGCACGCGCCAGGCGTTGTAGCTCCAGGCCACTGCCATTGGGCGTGTATCGCCTGCAAGGCGCTCGGTGCCGATGATCTTGCGCGTCTTGCCGCCGCGCAGAATGTAGACTGCGTCTTCAGCTGCCCAAGCGATTGCCAGGCCTGAAGCGGCTATAGAGAGCTGCTCGGGCAAGCCGCTGAAGGGCAGCAACACTTCACTGCCATTGGCGACGCCGCGCCAACGGTAGCCGATGCCGTCTGTCGCCATCAAGAAATAGACTGAGACAGCATTGGGCGCACGCGGGCTGAAGCGCTCCACCAGGCTTGGCGGATTCAGCCGCGAGCCGTTGATCGGATTGATCAGCACCCAGGCGTTGTTCGAGAAAAGGGCTGCGATGTACGGCTGAGCGTTCAAGGTGGCCCATTCATAGTGCAAGATGGCAGCGCCGCCGCCATCTTGCAGCCGAACCTGGTTGATCGGCTGACCGTCGTTGTTGAAGAAGAGCAGCGCCTCGGTGTAAGTCTGCCTGCTCAGGCCGCTAGCGCGCACGGCTAAGGCGATATCCCAGCGCGGCGTATCGAAGCCGAACAGGTCAGTTAAGCCATCAACTTGCAGCGGCACGTTGGCGCGCACACGATTGCCCAGCATATCGTAGATCACCAGCGTGTGCGCCACCTCAGCGCCGACGACCACGCTCTCGATCCACGCCAAGCGTAGCCCATCAGGCGACCAAACAGGCGTGCCGCGCCGAATGTAGGTCTCATGCGGCATGCCTGTGCCAAAACGAGCGTTGACGGGCTGCTGAGCGATGCGCGTCGCTTGGCCGCTGGCAAGCGACCACAGCCAGATGTTGGTCGGAAGCGCGCTGGGCAGCTGGCCGAAGCGCTGCAGGGCAGGCACGGCGATCTCGGCGATTGAGGCGTATGCCACACGCTGCCCATCGGGCGCGATGACGGGCGTTTGATTGTAGCCCCAGCGCGTCAGTTGGCGCAGCGTGCCGCTCGACTCGTCATAGGCCCACAAATCGCCGCGCATCAGGATGACCAGCTCGCCATCTATCTGTGCGCGTATGGCAGCGCGCTCGCGCGGCACTAGCGCGCTGAACGCCACTAGCGCGCTCAGCGCCATCAAAAGCGCCTTGTGTCGCATCGATCGGGCTCCTCATCTTTTCCACGGGCGTGATTATAACACGCGCTGAGGGCCTTTTCCCTACGCTGAGCTGAAGCGCAACTGATCGCGCGGTTAGAGAATTCTTCCTAAGCTGTGTATAATCAGGCAGAATGTTCATAGGCAGGAGACCGCATGACGCAAACAGACTCAACGCCGCAAGTGCCGCTCGAAGAATATGGCGAACAGTATTTTCGGCGCTACAACTACGCTGATCGTCGGCTCGGGCGCTTCAGCATGTACTGGTTCGCGCGGCGTTACTACGCGGCGCTAGTGCGCCGCTACGCGCCACAAGGCGGCAAGTTGCTGGAGCTGGGCTGCGGGCTCGGTCACTTGCTCGGCTTATTGCAAGACGATTTCGAGTGCATCGGCATCGATCTGGCTGAGTACAGCATTCAGCAGACCCAATTGAACGCGCCAAAGGCGCAGGCTTTCGTGCAAAGCGCCGACGACCTGGCCATGTTTGAGACGGGCGCGTTCAGCGCAGTGGTCGCGCTGCACGTGGTAGAGCATCTGCCTAATCCACAGCGAACTATCGCAGAGGTTTACCGTTTGTTGAAGCCGCAGGGCTTGTTCCTGTTCGCCACGCCGAATCCTATCTATAGCTTGCGCCGCTTCAAAGATCACCGTACTGACGCCATCGGCAAAGACCCGACGCATATCAACGTGCATCCGCCTGCCCAATGGCGCGCTTGGGTCGAAGCGCAAGGCTTTCGCGTCTTGCGCCACTTTGGCGATGGCTTGTGGGATGTGCCATATCTGCCCATTTTGCCTGCAAAGCTGCAATTCGCGCTCTTTGGCTTGCCCGCTTTGGTGCAAGTGCTCACGCGGACGACCTTCAATCCGCTCAGGTTTGGCGTGAACCAAGTATGCATCGCCCGTAAGGAACGTTGAGTCGCCCAGGTGCGAGAAAGGCTTTCCACGAATGGGACGCTTTCGCTGGTTTGTATTAGGTAGCGCGGCGAGCGTCGCCGCCTACTGGTTAGTGCGCTATTTGCGCCCTGAACATTCGCCTTTGGTGCTCAAGCAAGCCGTGGTGATCATCACAGGCGCTTCAGCCGGCATTGGGCGCGCTTATGCGCTCGCCTTCGCCCGACGCGGCGCGCGTGTGGTCTTGGCAGCGCGCCGCGCTGACCTTCTGGAAGCAGTGCGCGCCGAGATTGCCACGTATGCTGCCGACGTGCTGTGTGTGCCAACTGACGTGAACGATGACGCTCAGCTAGAGCGCTTGGTGCGCACAACGCTGGAGCGCTACGGGCGCATCGATATCTTGATCAACAACGCCGGCGTAGTGATGCAAGGCATGCTGCATAATCACGATCCGCAGCGCGTGCGCGCGATGGTGAACACCAATCTCGCAGCTGCGATCAACCTGACGCGCCTGTGCCTGCCTTCTATGCTGGCTCAGCGCAGCGGCACGATCCTCAACATCAGCTCGGTCGGCGGCGCCGTGCCAAACGCCACGACGCCCGCTTACACGGCAACCAAAGCAGGCTTGAACGCCTTCTCCAGCGCCTTGCGCCGTCAGCTGGAAGGCACAGGCGTGCGCGTTGTGACCGTTCTGCCCGCTTACACAGATACCGACATGCTCTCGCCTGTCATCCAGGACTACGTGCGCAATCTCGGCTTCACAGTAGATACGCCATACTATGTGGCCGAGCATACTATCGACGCATTGCTCAAGGGCGAACAAGAGATTTGGTTTGGCGGCTTCACCACGCGCGCTGTCGCCTGGCTGGAGCGCCATGTGCCGTTCCTCTCGACGCTCCTGCAGCGTTGGCTCATCACACCTGAGGTGATTGCCATGATGGAAGAGCCGCTTGTGGCACAAAAAGCTGATCCGCAAGGAGCCCAGCAATGACTTTCCGCCTCAATCATCTTGCCGTTGTGGTAGAAGATATCTCACAGGCGCTGGCCTTCTGGCGTGATGCGCTTGGCTTGCCGCTCAGCAAGCGCGAACACAATGCGGAAGAAGAAGTTGAGATCGCCTTTCTGCCGCTTGAGTCGGGCGAAATTGAGCTGATCGCGCCGACTAACAGCGAGAGCGGTGTCGCTAAATATCTCGCCAAGCGCGGCGCAGGCTTGCATCACATCTGCCTTGAAGTGCCCGATATTGCTGCGGCCATGCAGCGCTTGCGCGATCACGGCATCGAGCTGATCAACGACGCGCCAAAGGTCAACGCTGATGGCGTGCGCTACTGTTTCGTGCATCCTAAGAGCGCTCTGGGCGTGCTTGTGGAGCTTTACGAGTTGCCGCGCTCAGGCTGAGTAGCTATCATTGCGCTGACCATCCGAAGTGCCTGGCTGTTTCAAAAATCTTCATACAAGGCGCTTTTTCAGGCTTGTCACAAGCAGGAGGGCGACTGACGGTGAGCGAACAGCTTTTGTGGCACAGAAGATGGCTAGGCCATTGGCAAAGGGCGCACAGGGCTACGCGCCTGATGCTCGGCGTGTGGCTGGGCGCGCTCGTTTACCTCGCTTTGACGGGCTATCCCATCTTTGGCCTGCTGCTCTTGGCAGGCATAGCCGTGATCGGCATTTTGGTCACCTTGCTCCTGACTGAAGCGCCGCCGCGAGTCGGGCTGGTGGTGATAGGCGCGCCTTATAACCGCATCCTCAGCCAGATCGCTGTGCTGATGGGCGTTATCGTGCTAACAGGCCTCTCAAGCAAGGTGTACGTGCCGCTGTGGTCGGAGGCGCTCAACGTCTTTCGCGGCATGGGCAGAGCTTATCTGAGTCGGCTGTTGGCGAGCGAAGCCGCGGAGTCGCTAAGCGACTTTGGCGCGCTATTCGTTATACCTGCTGTGCTCTTGCTGCTGCTTGGCGCGCGTTGGCGTGAGTTCGGCCTGAGCAGCATAGGGCATCGCCCGCTGAGAGTTGCGCTGCTGTGGTGTGCCTTGCCGATCGCATTCATCTTACTGGCGCTTTGGGCACGGGCTGTGACGCTAACAGCAGTGTGGCATAGCCTATTGATGCAGGCGTTCGGCGCTTTCGGCGCGGAATTTCTGTTCCGCGGCGCGCTGCAAAGTCGCCTGTTGCGCCTGACTTCGCTGCGCTGGGCGCTTTTGCTGCAGGCGTTGAGCTTTGCGCTGTGGCACGTGCCAACGCTGACTGTGGCGCTGAGCGGGAATGCCTTGGCGGGCGCGGCCTACGCGCTCGCGCACTACGGTACGATCGGCATGGCGCTTGGCGTGATAGCGGCACGCACGCGCAGCCTTTGGCCAGGCGTGGCGCTCAGCGTAGTGCTCAGCGCGCTCGGCTTGATGCACAGGCCTTAGTCAGAGGCATGCCCTTTCAACGCGTAGATTGGCATTGGCGCTGCCTTACCCTTGAGCACAATCGTGCCGAGCGCTTCGCATTCCATGCGCTCTTTCACCTCAGTGTAGACGGCTTCGGTCATCAGAATTTGGTTGTGACCGGCTTTGCTCATCAGGCGCGCGGCCGTGTTAACCGTATCGCCAAGGACGTTGTATTCGCGCCTACCGCGCGGCTCGCCAATCTCAGCTGAGAAGACGGCGCCGCGCGCTATGCCAATCTGGCAGTGCACATTGACCACTTTAGCGCCTACAACAGGCGGCTGCAAACGCGTGACCACTTCCCTGATGGCGAGCGCCGCCTGCGCCGCACGCAAGGCATCATCGGTGTGTGCGTTAGGCGCGCCAAAGATGATCATCATGTCCGAGCCGCTCAGATGGCAGGTCACTTTCTTCAGCACGCCGCCACGCGCCTCCACTGCAGCGTTGATCAGGCCAAAAACGCGCGAGAAGCACGCCGCTAGATCGGACTCTTCCTCCGGCCGCACCTGGTCAACCGATTCGGGCAAGCCGACCAGGTTGACGAAGATGATCGTCGGCTCAGGGAAATCGGGCGGAATCTGACGGCGCGCGGCGTTTTCTACCAGCAGATTCAGCACGGCGCGCGGCAGGTAGCTTGCCAACGGCTCGAGCACCAGCAACACCTGATCGATCTCATGCAGCAAGCCGCTCACGCTGCGATCCATCAGCAGCGCCCGCGAAAGCCGCCTGCCGCCTGTCGAGAAATCGAAGTCACCCAGCTCACGCGCTGTCAGATCGTCCACGGCTAGCATGTAGCCCGCTTGCTCGTTGGGCTCAAAGCGGAACAGGCCGCGGACGCGCTCATAGGCCGCCAGAGTCAAGTTGACGCGCCCGACCTTGCCCGCGCCTTCAGCGCGCTTAGTCTGGGTGACGGCGCCGCCGAGCAAGACATGCTCCATGCGGAATGGCGTGCCGATCTCGGCTGTGAAGAAGCGCCCGCTGTGGATGCCGATGCGCATTCCGAGCGTGTGCTTGCCTTGCGGCAAAGCCAGATCGGCAAAGCGACTCATGGCGCGTTGCATGCGCAAGCCTGCGCGCACCGCCTGGGCGGTCTCATTTTGGCGCGGATTAGTTGGGAATTGCACCAACATGGCATCGCCGGTGAATTCGAGCAAATTGCCGCCCGACTTGCCGATGATCTCGATCATCGTGCCGAAATAATCGTTGAGGATTTTCAAGACGGTGCGCGCGCCTGCCCGACCGAAGGCCGAGTTAGCTTCCATCAGCGGCGTGAAGCCTGCTAAGTCGGTGAACATGAGCGTGCCTTCTTGCCAGCTATGGCGCACTTCGCCTGGCTCAGGTAAGCTCTCAGCCACTTGACGCGGCATGTAGTCATACAGGATGCTCTGCAAAGTGCGCAGATGCTCAAAGACGCGCTCTAGCGAAGCCGACGATGGCTCGATCCACGCCATAGCGTAGAGATCGGCAGGCAACAGGTTGCGCAGACGTGGCTCCAATGCTGCGAAAAGTGCCGTTGATATCTCATTTTTCTGTGGCATATTCTTCCAGTTGCTCATCCAATTCGTGAACGATAGATAGATAGACTGCTATGAATGCCTCCAAGCGCATCAAACTGCACGTGCTGGCGTTGGCTTGCTACAGCACGCTCGCCTTTGTAGTGCTGCACGCGCTGATCTTCAAGAATGGCACGCACGTTGCAGGCTATGATTACTTCGATTACCACTGGAACTTCTGGTTTCTACGCCATGCCAGCCAGACGGCAGGTATTAACGTCTATTTGAACGATTTCATCTTCTATCCGGCGCTCACCAACTACGGCTATCACGCCTATGCTGCCTTCTGGTATCCGCTCTGGGCGCTGCTAGAGCCGCCCTTGGGCACGCTGACCGCCTTCAACGTCATCATCTTCATCGGCTGCACCCTGAACGGCTACCTGCTCTTCCTGTGGCTGCGGCGCGAAGGCATCGCGCTGAGCTTGGCGCTCATAGGCGGCATCGCCCTGCAGACTTTCCCAATTGTGCGCTACTCGTACTATAACACACATATCAACCTAATGAACTGGTTTTGGCTGCCGCTGCACCTGATTTTGTGGAGCCAGAGCCTGCGCGCCGTGCAAGCGCGCAGCCCGAAGCGCGCCCTGCTCTGGGCGATTGTGCAGGGCATTGCCCTCTATGGTATGGCCATGAGCGAGCATCAGTTTGTGATCTTCGCCGCTTTTGTGGTAGTGCCATACGGCTTGCTGAGTTTGTGGCACGCACGACGGCATTGGCGCCAACTGCTGAGCCTATGCGGCGTGGCGCTGCTGACAGTTGCGATTGGCGTGGCGCTATTGTGGCAGTTCGGTTATCTCTCCTACGCGCTGCGGTTCCGTGGCACTTTGGCACCAGGTGAGGCAGCCGCTCGGCCGGGCGTAGCGACGCGGCTCTTCAGCATGGCTGAGACTTGGTGGCAATGGGATACGCCATCTATGGGCGCCTTCGTGACGCTCAGCGCCGTTCTCGCGCTTGGCACAGCGCTTTTGGCGCGGCAAACGCGCCATAAAGGCGATAGGCGCTGGTTCTGGTTCTGGGTTGGCATTCCGCCGCTACTGATCGCGCTCGGCGGCACTGTCCACATTGGCGATCTGAGCCTGCCGACGCCCTATCGCCTGTTGCACGCACTGACAGGCGGTATGTTTGGAATGCCATGGCGCCTAGCGCCGATCTTCGCCATGGCCATGGCCATCTTCGCGGGCAAGGTCTTCACGCCGCTGCTGCAGGGCAGGGCGCGTGCGCAGTTGGCGCTGTTCGTATGCGCTTTCCTGGCTAACGCATGGGCAGTGCGCCTCTGGGAGACGGCGCCGTTGACGCCTGTGCCAACGGCGTATGCATTCTACGAGCAGATCGGCGCTGAGCGCGGCGCGCCCTACGACAAGCTCGTCTTGGTTGAGGTGCCGACGGGCGCCGCCACAGGCGAGGTGATCTTAGGCGATCCGCGCGCCACGCAGCTGCAATGGTACGGCATCTTCCATCACAAGCGCATGATCAACGGCTTCATCTCGCGCGCGCCTGTTGAGCATTTCTACTACATCTACACGGGCGATCCGATGCTGAGCTGGCTTGGGCAGCGTGTGCCGCTCGATGCTGACTTCGTGCGGCGTCAGATGGAAGAGCGCATTTTTGGCTATCCAATCGGTTATTTCGTGGTACACAAAGACTTGATCGGGCTTGAGAGCGCCGCGCTGACTGAGATTTTCGATTTCTTCAATGGCGAGCTGCGCCAGTGGCTATGCCCTACCTGGATTGAAGGCGATGCGGTCGCTTATCGCACTGCGGCGCATCCTGACTGGGATGGCTGCCCGCAGCGCGTGCCCCAAGGCGGCCTGATCGATCTCGGCGCAGCCGAGGATGTGCGCTTCATCGGGCGCGGCTGGCATTACGCTGAGAACATCGCGGGCATCACAGCGCGCTGGACAGGCGCTGAGCCTGTGGCGCGGCTCTACTTGCGCGTGCCTGAGCGGCGCACCTATCGCCTCAGGCTCTTAGCACAGGCCTTTGGAAAAGTCCGCCAGCTCAGTTTGAGTGCCAATGGCGTGCCGCTCGGCTCGGTCGCTGTGCAGCCTGAGCGCTTGGCCGAATACGCTTTCACCTTGCCTGTAGAGGCCTTGCCCTTTGAAGACGGCCACCTTGAATTGGCGCTGACCTACGATCTGAGCGATCAGGACGCGACGCTAGGGCGAACGCTCGGCCTGCTGGTCGACTGGCTGCGCCTAGAGGCACTTGAGGAGAGGCGCCATTCGCAGTAACTTTTCCGCTTAGGTTGCGTATTAGACCTCAGATTGATCTGCGAAAGGAGCTTTACCCTCATGTACAGTGTGAGCCGTCCATTCGGTATCACTATTTTGAGCGCCTACTACCTTCTCTGGGGCTTGGCAACAGTGCTCTGGAGCCTGCTGACGAGCGTCTTCGGCGTGGTGCTTGTGTGCTTTGCGCCTGGCTTGCTGATAGGTGGCCTCTGGGGCTTGATTCAAGGCGTGCTGAGCATGATCTTGGGCTTTTCACTATATAGCGGCAAAGACTGGGCGCGTGCACTAGTGATGCTTTTGGCCATCATCGGGATTGTCATCAGCGTCTTGAGCGGCGCAGGCGGCGGTTTCGGCATTGGCGAGATACTCAACATCGCCGTCAACACTTTTGTGCTCTTCTACGTCAACTCAGAGCGCGTCAAGCAATTCTTTGCCACAAACTAGCCACAGCAGGCGAAGGCTACTCAGCGCTGAGCAGCCTTCGCTCATTTTTGCCTCTTGCAAGCACTTGTGAAGCAAGGTACAATTTCTTTCAGATCGTTTTGAACAATCTGAACGATCTGAAAGTCTGTGCGATCCTAATTCACAGAAGGAGACTTTGATGAAGCCCTTGGGACGCTTGGCAGCGTTGCTGATAGCTGCGGCCTTGAGCTTGGGCGCGCTCGGCACGCTGCGTGCTCAGCCGAATCGGACAGTGCGGATCGGCTATGTGCCTGTGATGATCTACGCGCCGCTGTACATCGCAATTGAGCGCGGCTACTTTGCTGCAGAGGATATCACAGTCGAGCTGACGCCGCTACAAGGCGGCTCGGACTCGGTAGTGCAGCTAGCGGCGGGCAACTTTGATGCAGCTGTTGGCGGTGTGGGCGCAGGCTTGCTGAACGCAGCCAAGCTTGGCCTGGAATTCCGCATCGTGGCGCCAATGCACACTGAACGCCCGCCGCTTGCCAGCCCGCTGGTCATCTCCGCCAAGCGGACGAACGAACTCAAGAGCGTGGCTGATCTCAAAGGCAAGACGGTCTCGATCAACGCCACAGGTGCAGCAACAGAGTACTGGGTCTACTCAGCTTTGAGCAAGGCAGGCTTGAGCATGCAAGATATCACGCTGACGGCAGTCGCTTTCCGCGATGTGCCAGCTGCGCTGGAGAGCGGCGCCATTGATGCTGCGATCCTAGGCGAGCCGTTTGCCACGCTGCAGAAAGATCAAGGCACTATCGCCATTCTTGCCGATGACTTCGTCGATGGCATCACGGTCACCTATCTCTATATGGGCTTGCCGCTGCTGCGGGAGCGCCCTGAAGTTGCCGAAGGCTTCGTACGCGCCTACTTGCGCGCTCTGCGCGATCTGGACGATGAAGGCTGGCTGAACCAGGAGACAGCTGCCATCATCGAGAAGTACACCAACGTGCCTGCGGATGTGGTCTTGCGCGCTAACCGCCCGTACTACGATCCCAACGGCAGGATTCCGCTGGCAGACCTTGAAGAGCTGCAGCGCTACTTCCTGGAGCGCGGCGTGCTGGAGTACACTGAGCCGATTGATCTCGCGGCTTTTGTCGATACATCTTTGGTCGAGAAGGCAGTGCAGGCCTTAGGCGAATACGCGCCCGAGCCTGCAGCTACGCCTGCTAACTAGTGAGGAGAGTCTCTCATGCGTCGCTTGTGCCTGATTTTAGCGCTGATCGCGCTGCTGTTTGCTGTTGTACAGCCGCCTGCTCATGCGCAAGGCGAGAAGATTCGCTTGGGCTACCTGCCCGTGATCACCTACGCCACCTTCTTCGTCGGCGTGGAGCGCGGCTACTTCGCTGAGGAAGGTTTGGAGATCGAGCTGATACCCTTGCCAGCCGGCGGCGGCGATTCAATCGTGCAGCTGGCAGCTGGCAACCTGGACATCGCCGCCACAGGCGCTGGCGCCACTTTCTGGAATGCGCTAGCGCTAGGCCTGCCTGTGAAGATCGTGGCGCCTTTGCACACTGAGCGTCCGCCGTTGGCGACGCCGCTGGTCATCTCTGCTAAGCGCGTGGACGAGATCAAGAGCGTCGCTGACCTGCGCGGCAAGAGAATCGCCATCAACAACGTCGGCTCGGCTGTCGAGTACTGGGTCTACTCTGCCTTGAAGCGCGCCAATATCAGCATGGACGAAGTCACTATCGTCACCATGCCCTTCCCGCAGATGGCTGCGGCGCTGGATGCCGAGGCCATTGACGCGGCTGTGATCACTGAGCCGTTGGCGACGCTCGGGCGCGATCAAGGGCTGCTGGCTTTCCTCTCCGATGACTTCGTGGACGGCATCACGGTCACTTATGTCTTCGCAGGCGAGAACATGCTCAAAGAGCGCCGCGCAGCGGCTGAGGCGTTCATGCGCGCTTACCTGCGCGCCGCGCGCGACCTGCAAGGCGAGATCGACGAGTCGCTCGCCAAGATCATCGAGAAGTACACCAACGTGCCTGCGCCTGTAGTGCAGCGCATGAATCGCCAGTACTACGATCCCAACGGTGTGATTCCGATCGCCGATCTCGAGGAAGTGCAGCGCTACTTCAAGAGCCGCGGCTTGTTGGAATACACTGAGCTATTGGACGTGCCTGCGCTAGTGGATACTTCGCTAGTGGACGCGGCACTAGAAGTGCTTGGCGAATACAAGCCTGAGCCTGCCGCTACGCCTGCCAACTGAACTTGCTGCCTTTGAGTGGCGCGCCACAAGCTGCTGCAGCGCGCCACTTATCATCATCCACTATACGCCTCGCCAACTTTGGCTACACGCGTGCCTCAGAATACGCTATAATCGCCACGGGCTGCACAGAAGCGATGTGCAGCTCGATTGCAATTTTCTTCACCAATTCTGCCCTAGAGAGGTGCAGTCGACAAGCGAGGCTTTTGGGTATGGCGGATGTCAAGTATTTGACTGAGGAAGGCGCGGCTGAACTCCGACGCGAGCTGGAACAACTGAAGACGGTCAAGCGCGCTGAAGTGGCAGCTAAGCTCAAGGAAGCGATTGCGCAGGGCGATCTCTCTGAGAACGCCGACTATCAAGATGCCAAAGAGCAGCAGGCCTTCCTAGAAGGGCGGATCAATTACCTTGAGGACTTGCTGCGCAATGCCGTCATCATCAGCAATGCTGATAAGAAGGCGGCGGGCGTCATTGGTCTTGGCTCTGAGGTGACTGTGCAAGAGGAAGGCGAGGCGCCTGAGACTTTCGTGATCGTAGGCGCCGCAGAGGCGAATCCGCGCGAGGGCAAAATCTCTAACGAGAGTCCGCTCGGGCGCGCTTTGCTTGGGCACAAAGCAGGCGAGAAAGTCGCAGTTGAGACGCCCTCAGGCGTGCTGATCTTCAAGATCAAAAGCGTGAAGGCCTCCAAATGAGCCCGATGCGCGCTGTGATCATCGATCGGCATGGCGGCCTGGAGACTCTGCGCTATGTGCCAGATTTCCCGATGCCGCAGCCGAAGGCAGGCGAGGTGCGCGTGCGCGTGCGCGCTGCCGCTTTGAATCGCTTGGACTTGTGGGTGCGCGAAGGTTGGGAAGGCATCAAGCTGCCGCTGCCGCACATCCTCGGCGCCGACGCCGCAGGCGAGATTGAGGCGCTAGGCGAAGGCGTGCAAGGCCTGGCCATTGGCGACCGCGTCGTGGTCAATCCAGGCATCAGCTGTGGGCAATGCGAAATGTGCCTGAGCGGGCAAGATAATCTCTGCCCGAAGTTCGGCATCCTGGGCGAGGATATGCCTGGCACCTACGCTGAGTATGTGGTCGTGCCTGCGCGCAACGCGCTCAAACTGCCCGATCACGTCAGCTATGAGCAGGCAGCCGCAGCGGCGTTAGTCTATCTGACGGCTTGGCATAGCCTGATTGGGCGCGGCAAGTTGCGAGCGGGCGAGAGCGTGTTGATCGTCGGGGCTGGCGGCGGCGTGAACTCGGCCAGCATTCAGATCGCCAAGTTGGCGGGCGCCACAGTCTATGTAGTGGCTAGCAACGCTGAGAAAGCGGCGCAGGCGCAGGCGCTCGGCGCCGACCATTGCATTGATCGCAGCGCCGAAGATTGGACACGAGCGATCTTTCAGCTCACAGGGCGGCGCGGCGTGGACGTGGTAGTGGACAACGTCGGCATGGCGACCATCAACGGCAGCATCCGCGCTGTGCGGCGCGGCGGCCGCATCTTGATCGTCGGCAACACGAGCGGCTATGACGCACGCATAGACATGCGCTATGTGTTCGCCAAGCATGTCAGCTTGATTGGTAGCACTATGGCGCCATACGCTGATTTTGTGCAGGTCATGCGGCTTATCTTTGCGGGCAAACTGCAGCCGCTGATCAGCGCGCGCTATCCATTGGCAGAAGCGCGCCAAGCGCAAGAGCGCCTCGCCCAAGGCGATGTCTTCGGCAAGATCGTTTTGATGGTGTGAGCATGACGGGCTCGGTCATGCGGCACCAATCGGCGCCGCTACGCTTGATCGCGCTGCGCCTTGGCGTGGCAGAGCTAGAGACAGTGGTGGGCGCGCCGAACGTCGTGGAAGGCTGGCGGCTGACTATCCATCATCATGATGGGCGCGCGCCTGACCAAATCGCGACTTGGCTCAGGCTGCGCGGGCAAGACGTGGCGCATATGACCACAGTCTATCGGCGCGCCTCAGAGAAGCCGCTGACCTTGACGCATCTCATCCCTGCTGAGCGCTATCAGGCCTTTCTCAAAGGCGCTCGCCAACTCAATTTTGACAAGATGGACGATCCGCCTAGCATTCCTTGGATCGGCGCAGACTTGTGGCTGCTTGAACGCGCCGCTGGCGGCTTCCACCATGATGTCATCCTCGTCCCTGACCGCGCTGAAGGCGCCCACGCCGCCCTGATCGCGCTATTGCGCGATCAGCTTAAAGAAGCGCTGCGCGCCGTGAACGCTTAGCCACTTTGAAAGTGAGAGACCATGCTCAAATCGCTCGTTGAACGCCAAACCAGCACGCAGACTGACCTGCAGCGCACTGCCATCATCGACGTCGGCTCCAACAGCTTCCGCCTGATCGTGATGACCTACCTGCGCGGCTATCACTTCCAGCTGACCGATGAAGTACGCGAGTCAGTGCGCCTTGTGCACGGCTTGGGCGCCACAGGCAGGCTCAGCCGTGAGGCGATGGCGCACGCTGTTGAAGTCATGCGCCTGTACGCTGCTTTTTGTCGCGCCTCAGGCATTGACGACATCATCGCCGTGGCCACTAGCGCCGTCCGCGAGGCGAGCAACCGCGCCGAATTCCTCAGCCGCGTCCAACGCGAGACGGGCATCCAAGTGCGCGTGCTGAGCGGCACAGAAGAGGCTTATTACGGCTACCTTGCGGCCGTCAACAGCACGACACTACGAGATGGCTTTGTGCTCGATCTAGGCGGCGGCAGCCTTGAGATCACGCGTGTGGCCGATCGCCTGCCACACGAGTCCGTCTCGTTGACGCTGGGCGCTGTGCGCGCTACCGAAGATTGGCTACCAAACATTCCGCCAAGTAAAGAGCAAGTGACTCGCCTGCGCAAGCATATCCGCGAGCAGCTGGCGCCGTTAACGTGGTTCAAAGTGGAAAGCAATCAGCAATTAGTTGCGCAAGGCGGTTCGTTGCGAAATTTAGCGCGTATTGCTCAGAAACAAAATAATTATCCGCTCGATGAATTGCATGGCTATGAGCTAGCTGCAGCGGACGTGCGTAAGATCGCCAAGCAAATGGAAAGCATGACTTTGGCTGAGCGCCTGCGCATGAACGGCATGAAACCTGATCGGGCTGATATCGCGCTGGCCGCAGCCATTGTGATTGAAGAGTGCTTGCGGCACGCTGAGGCTGAGTCGCTTATGGTGTGCGGCCAAGGTCTGCGCGAAGGCTTGTTCTACGAGCGCTTTTTCAACGGCGCCTCTGGCATGCCGCCGATGTTCGAGAATGTGCGCGAGGCG
>RFIM01000114.1 GCA_003695215.1 Chloroflexota bacterium | reverse complement strand
TTGCGCTGCCCAATAGTGTAGTTCGGCAGGCCTGTATGCCTGCCTAAGACGCGCCCGTCTCGCGTCTTGATCTCGCCTTCGCGGCTGATCGGCGTGCCAATCAGCTCTACGCTGCGCTCGCGCAGGAAGCGCCGATAATCGCCATCTGCCAGGAAGCACAAATCTTGGCTATCGCTTTTGGAAGCCACATCCAAGCCAAGCTCAGCTGCTATCTGACGGACACGCGCCTTGTGCAGCTCGCCGATCGGAAATAAAGCGCGCGCTAGCTGCGCCTGGCTCAGGACGCTCAGCACATAGCTCTGATCCTTGCTCTCGTCCACGCCTTTCAGAAGCTGATAGCTGCCATCAGGCGCTTGGCGCAAACGCGCATAGTGGCCAGTGACCAGATAGTCGGCATCTAGAGAGCGCGCGTGGTTGAGCAGCCACTCAAAGCGGATGTGCCGATTGCATTCCAAACACGGGTTCGGCGTGACGCCGCGCGCATGCTGCTCGACAAAAAATTGCACAATTTGGCGCTTGAAGACGGCTTGCGTATCTAGCACGTAGAACGGAATGCCCAGCTTGCGCGCCACACGGCCTGCATCCGTCATTTGATCCGGCGTGCAGCATCGATTGTAGCCGTGAGCGCCTTCACCATCTTCGGCCCACAGCCGCATCATGATTCCGATCACTTCGTAGCCCGCCTGCACCATCAGCGCAGCTGCTACTGAGCTATCCACGCCGCCGCTCATGGCGACGACCACGCGCTTCTTCATCGGGCACCTATCTGCACTCTCCTGCCATTTCTCTAAATTCTACCATAAAATTCAGGCCGAGCTGGCTGGTGCCTGTGCCGCGCTGATCTTAGCGGCGACTGCTTCCAGTAGATGGCTCATGAAGCCTTCAGCCGGGCAAATATACTGCGCATCAGCCACGTAATGACGCGCCTGATCGGTCTGGACGACCAGACCGACGCGTCCATAGATCGTGTAGATGACTTGTACCTGCCAAAGCGCATCGCCATGCATGTAAGTATGGCGTGTCTGCGAGATGCGCACTGAGTCGTTGTACCACTGAGCGTATACGCTGCGGAAGCTCGGCACAGGCTGAGCTTCTGCAGCAGCGCGCACGGCCGCGTAGGCGTAAGCGTTCAGCGCATCGGCAAAGCCGCTGATGGCAAAGCCGATCTCCATCTCGCGCAGGCCAATTTGGGCGTTGATAGCACGCAGTTCCGCGCCAAAGTAACGTGCAAGGCGCTCGAAGGCGTCTAGCCACTCTAGAGCAGGCAAATTGGTCGGCGTTTGTGCCAAAACGCGCTCGTGAAGGAGCTGCAAGGCGCCTGAGCGCGCTGCTTGGTCGATGCGCCCTAGGCCACTGAAATCTTTCGGCTCAAAAAGCGCGACGCCAAACGTGCTCGGCAAGTTGTGCGCAGTACGAAAAGCCTGGATTGGCGTGAGCGTGCGTAGCGCGCCTTCGATCATCAGCTGCATGGCATTTTCCTCATCTCCCACAAATGCAATAGGCAGCTAATCGTCTTGATCAGCTGCCTGTGAGTTTAGCACAAACTTGAGTGTCAAGCGCTCAAGCTAGGACGCCGCTCTGAATGACCTGTTGAAGGTACAAGGCACTGCGCTTGAGCGTTCGCTTCTGCGTGCTGAAATCCACATGCACGATGCCGAAGCGCTTGGTGTAGCCTTCTGCCCACTCGAAGTTGTCCAGTAGCGACCAGACGAAATAGCCCTTGAGCGGCACGCCTTGGGCGATGGCTTCAGCAGCCGCGTTGAAGTGGCTCTCAAGGTAGGCGACGCGCTGCGGATCGTCCAGCTGCTCGCCTTCAACCTGCTCAGGCTCTGGGAAAGCGGCGCCATTCTCAGTGATGTAAATCGCAGGTGGCGCATATTCCTGATGGACGCGTAGCAGCAGGTCGCGCAGGCCTTGCGGATAAATTTCCCAATTCATGTCAGTGACGGGCGCGCCTTCAGGCACAAGTGTGGTAAAGCCGTGAGGGCTGCTCGGATCGTGGCGCACGATCTGGCGCGTGTAGTAGTTCACGCCCAGAAAATCGAGAGGCTGTGCGGCGAGCTGCACCGCGCTTAAATCGAGCCCATCCAACAGGCCGTTCGCGTTCAAGCGCGTCACGATATCCTCAGGATAGCGCCCTTTGAAGACAGGATCGAGAAACCAGCGATTCTGCAGGCCATCAAACAGGCGCGCCATTGCTTGATCCTGAGGATCTGCGCTGAACGGCTGCACAGGCGCGAGATTGAGCGTGATGCCGACCTGGGCATCGGGCAGGCTTTGGCGCAACACCTGCACGGCGCGTCCGTGTGCCAGGTGTGTGTGATGCGCAGCGCGGAAGGCAGCGCGCTCATCGCGGATGCCAGGCGCATGAATGCCAAGCGAGTGACCGAGAAAGGCGATGCACCAGGGCTCGTTGAGCGTGATCCAGTGCTTCAGGCGATCGCCATAGTGCTTAGCTGCCAGCGCTGTGTACTCAGCGAACCACTCAGGCATGTCGGCACTAGTCCAGCCACCGCGATCCTGAAGCGCCTGTGGCAAGTCCCAGTGATAAAGCGTAGCGAACGGCGTGATGCCCGCCTCAAGCAGCGCGTCGATCAGACGGTTGTAGAAGTCAATGCCTGCTTGGTTCGAGGCGCCTGTGCCTTGCGGCAGAAGGCGCGCCCAGGCGATTGAAAAGCGGTAGGCGTGCAGGCCCAGCCGCCGCATCAGCGCCACATCCTCGGCATAGCGATGATAGTGATCGCAGGCCACATCGCCTGTGTGGCCATGCTTGACCTTGCCTTCAGTATGCGAGAAGCGCGTCCAGATGCATTCGCCACGCCCATCTTCGAAGGCAGCACCTTCAATCTGATAGCTGGCTGTTGCAGCACCCCAGAGGAAATCAGCAGGAAAGCTCATCAGAAGCCTCGTTTCGTCAGTCTACGATGTTTGTTCAGCGACAGCTGGATTCTAGCACATAGAGCGTGGCTGAGTAGGCAGGCGCCGTCAGGACTGGCTCATTGCTCTCCAGCGCGATTGCTTCCGCCATGTGCTGCTCGTCCAAGCGCCAAGCCTCTTTGATTGGGCAAGCTGATGCGCCGTCTACCTTCAGCTGCGCTGTCAGGTCTTCCTCATATGGATTGACGACCATCACAGTCAGCTGGCCTGCCTCATTTTGCGCCGCAGCGACCGTCAAGTTGGCGTGGCTGCTCTCAGCGCGCAGCAGTGTCTTGCCGAAGCGCTTGTAGAGCGGATAGACGTAAAAAGTCGGGCGCGCCTTATAGCGATCAAACAAGCCGAAGTCCGTGCCGCCATAGCTCGCCAGCATGAAGTACGCAACCATGTTCACCTGATGGTTGACCAGGCGCGTCAGCACATCAGCCCACCAAATGGCGTGGAAGAACGAATCCGGCGTTGCCTGCCCGCCGAGTGTCTTGCTCCAATGCGAGCTGATCTCCAGCACGCCGATCGGAAAATCGCGTCCGGCTGCCTCGCGGATGACTTGGCGCAGGTCGTTGATGATGAAATCCCATTCTTTGGCTGTCTCACGCAGTTGGCCGATAGTCGTGGCAGGCGCGTTGAACTGCGTTGGCAGCGGATAGCGATGAATGGCGACGATATTCACCAGATCGGCGTTCTCGCGCATGAAGACGCGAATCCAGTTGCGCAAGGGCGCGTGATAGTCGTTCGGTCTGGGCGGATACTGGCTGATATCTGGCCCGACCAAGACAATGCTTGGATCGACCTCGCGCATGGCGAGCGCGAAAGCGCGCCAGTCTTTGGCGTGCTGCTCGGGCGTGTAGTCCTTGTATAGGTTCGGCTCATTGCCGATGCTCCAGAAGCGCACGCCATACTTCTGCTCGATGTTCGTATAGCGCACGACCTGCGCGGCCTGCTCGGGCGTGCCGCCTTCAAGGCGGACGTGAATCAGCGGCTCAGCGTTAATGCGGCGCGCAAACTTGATGAAAGGATCGATGTGGTACGGCTGCAGGTCATTTTGATCGCCCCATGCGCCGCCTGGAAAGCGCAAGAAAGTGATGCCGCTCTCAGCCGCCTGATCCCACAGGCCGACGGGCAAAAGCGCCCACGGCCCATAGTTAGCGCCAAAAAGATACGGGCTGACTGTGCCAAGCGGCGGTTGTGTCGTCACATTGATGACAGTCTCATCCGCCTGGCTGGCGTCAAAGGCGAGGAGTAAGCTCAGCAAGCATAGCAGGGAAAGCCAACGCCGTACGGTCATTTCTCAACTCCTGTGATCACCACGCCGCGCATGAAGAAGCGCTGCGCCAAAAGGAACAAGAAAATCGGCAAGAGCATTGCCATGAGCGAGGTCGCTTGCACCAGCTCTGGGCGCGGCGCATAGCGGAAATTGAAAATCTGGACGCCGACCGAGATCGGCTGCAGATCGGGCTGCCCGAGCAAGTAGATCAGCGGCCCGAAGTAGTCGTTCCAAGCCCAGACGAAGTGGAACAGGCCGACTGTGATGATCGCCGCCCAAGATTGCGGCACGATCACGTGCGTCAAAATGCGGAATGGACCGGCGCCGTCGATCATAGCTGCTTCGTCCAGCTCGCGCGGCAAGGTCAGGAAGAACTGCCGCAACAGGAAGACGTTGTAAGCGTTGGCGAAGAAGTGCGGCACGATCAACGGTAACCACGTGCCTGTCCAGCCAATGGAAGCGAAGAAGGCGTAGGTCGGGATGAGCGTGACTTGCCCGGGCAAGATGATCGTGCCGATCAGCACGATGAACAGCCAGTTCTTGCCCGGTATTGGGAAGCGCGCAAAAGCATAGGCAACTGAGATCGAAGAGAGCAGCGTGCCGATCATGCCGACGAAGGCAATGATGAAAGTGTTGCGGAACAGCAACGGGAAGTTGATCATGTTCCACGCCTCTGGGAAGTTCTCCCAGCGCGCTGAGAAGGCATAAGCGGGCTGCAACGAGCGCCAATTGCCTTGCCACGTGATCGGCTCGGCGTTCGGATTGTTGGGATCGATGAAGACAACGCTGGTACGCCGTTTGGTCAAGGCTGCCAGTTGGCGCACTTCGCCATCAATTGGCACATTGAAGACTTCCAAGCGTTGGGTGCGCTGGCCGTCATTGTACTCATAGAAAATTTGCTTCATGGGCAAGATGGGCGAATCGGGCCCGCCTGCCAACGATTCTTGGTCGCGCAGCGCGATAGTCACCATATTGCCGAAAGGCAGCAGGTATACAAACGCGATCAGCGAGGTGAAGAGCATCACCAGCGCAATTGCCGTGAACTTCCTGAGCTGCTTGACATAATACGGCGATAAAATCACGGCTGGGCGCGGTTGTGATATGGCAGCCATCTTATTCTCCTCCTGCGTAGTAGACCCAACGGCGCGAAGTGGCGAATAGAATGATGGTCAGCACAATGGCGATCAGGAAGATGAACCAAGCCATTGTGGCGCCATAGCCCATGTCCTGAAAGAGGAACGCCGTGCGATACAGGTGCATGTTGAAGAAATATGCGGCGCCATTGGGATTGCCCGTGCCGCGCGTTAGCACATAAGGCACCACAAAGTACTGCAGCAAGCCGATCACGCTCAGGATCAAGTTGTAGAAGATCACGGGCGAGATCATCGGCAGGGTGATCTTGAAGAAAGCCTTCACAGCGTCAGCGCCGTCGACTTTAGCTGCATCATAGAGTTCCTGCGGCACGCCTTGCAGCGTGGCCAAGGTGATCAGCATGGCGTTGCCCACGCCCCACACGCCCATCAAGACCATTGCGGGCCCGATCCAGAACTCGTTGCCCAGCCAGTTGGGCGGCTCGGAGATGCCCATCAAGCGCAGCAGCCGATTCAGCCAGCCTGTCTGGCCGTTCAAAAAGGCCTGCCAGATGAAAATGCCCGAGATCGCTGGCACCATGTACGGCAAATAAAAGAGCAAGCGGAAAAACGGCTTGCCCAGCAGGTATTTCGAGTTCAGCAATGCTGCCAACAGCACAGGCAAGGCAATGGCTACAGGTAGCGATAAAAGCGCGAAACCTATGGTTACACGCAGCGCGTTCAACGCCAACGGATCGTTGAAAAGCTTCAGCCAATTGTTCAGCCCGACGAAGCTAATCCGATCAGGGCGCGTGAGCGTGAAATCAGTGAAGCTAAAGATCAGCGAGGCCACAATCGGAATGAAGGTGAAGGCGAAAAAGCCGATCAGCCACGGTGAGAGAAAAATCCAGCCCCATCGTCTCTGCTGCTCATAGATGCTCGCTTGCCTTCGCGTGCGCAGCGCAATAGGATTGGTGCTGATCGGTGTTGGCACGCTTGTCATGATACATCTCCCTATCCAACACTCAAGTGCATGTAGTGAAGGCGGGCGATAAAATTCTCCCGCCTTCGTGGCAGTGCCACTCGTCTGCGCGCCTGCCAAGCTGAGCAGACGAGCGGCGCTCTGTCTTAGCGTCCGACCACTTCAGCCACGATGGCTTGCAGGTCGGCCTCGAGCTTGTTGATCTCCGCTTCTAAGTCCATGTCCTTGCCGGTATCGCCATAGAGTTGGCTGCGGAAGTCGGCGAAGCGCTGCATGCCCTTTGAGAAGTTCGGGAAGAACGCCTCATGGTGTGGTGCAGCCGCGTAGGCCAGGCTCTTGGGCACGATGTCCCAGTTGGTGACAGAAGGGAAGGACTCTTGGCGCAGCTTGGTCGCCGCTTCCTGCAGGTCAGGGCGTGCAGGGTAGCCGCCATAGACCAAGAGCAGCTCTGGCGCTGCTTCGCCCAGCAAGTAGGTCAACACTTTGAAAGCAGCGTCAGGATTCTTGCTGGCTTTGGTGATGCGGAAGGTATCCGCGTCGGTCGGCACGTGATACTGACCTTTGTAGCTCGGCACGACTGCCAAATCCCAGTTGGACTTCAGATCGCCGATGCAGCAGGTGTACCACAGCGGCACGCGCGCCATTGCCACATTGCCCGAGGCGAACGCACTTGGCTGCAGCAGCTCGCTGCCTTCGTAGGTCGCGTTCGGGATGAAGTGACGCTTCCACAAGCCGTTGTACGTCCAGCGCAGTTGCTCGCGCCAGTAGTCAGGCAGGACGACCTTACCTAACTCGGGATCGTAGACGGGATGACCGCCGAAGGTGTTCAGCTCAGCGCGCAGCAGCGCCCATTGCTGGATGAAGCCGAATTGGCGGATTTGGTTAGGATCGAAGCCGGGATCGTTGGGCGTCAAGCCGTTGGCATCCACTGTCAGCTCAACGGCCAGATCAGCCAGCGTATCCCAGTTCCACTCGCGCTCCTCGCCGTTCAGCACGTAGGGCTGGTTGAAGTCGGAGGGCGGATAGGGCAGCTCAGCTTCATCGAACAAATCTTTGTTGTAGAAGATGAGCGATGGGAAGACCGCGAACGGAATACCCATCAAGCCTTCCTCGGTCCGATACAGATTGACCAAGCTCTCCGGGAATTGCGAGAGATCGTAGTTGTACTTCTCGACGAAAGGCTGCAGGTCGAGCCAGGCATCGGCGAAGCTGTTGGCGCCTAGGAAGCCAACTGGCCCGATGATATCCGGCGCATCGCCGGCAGCGAAGAGCGTGGCCAGCGCGTCATAGGCTGCCTCAAAGCTGGCAGCGATGTTGATCTTCAGCTCGATCTCGTTCTGGCTGGCGTTGAACTTTTCCACAGCGCGATTTTGCGCCTCGATCTGGGCAGGCTGCGCGCCTGTGCCAAGCCCAACAAACCAAGTGACCACTGTGCGGCTTTGTGCCTGCGCATTCGAGAGCGTCGGCATCAGCGCAATGGCTGCCGCGAGGAACAGGATGAACAACACTTTGCGAGACATGCGAACCTCCAAAAGGATCAATTTGAGCGAAACGCAAAAGTTGGAGAAGCAGTTGAGCGAATCAAACCTTATTCTGCTGTATGCGCATCACCTCCTTTGGTATGATTTGTAGCGCCGCACGATTGCCTGATGATCAGCTCAGTGGGCAGGATCACATGCTGTGGCGCGCTGACTCGGTTATTGATCAAGTCCACTAGCAAGCGCGCTGCCACCTCGCCTTTCGCGCGGATCGGCTGACGGATCGTCGTCAGCGACGGCGTCGTCTGCATAGCCACGTCCACATCGTCAAAGCCGACGATGCTCAAATCTTCAGGCACGCGCAAGCCCGCTTCCAGCGCCGCATGCAGTGCGCCTGCTGCCATAGTGTCGTTGGCTGCGAACAGGCCATCAGGCCTGTGCGGCAACAACTGTTTCATGGCGCGATAGCCTGACTCGTAGTTGAAGACGCCTTCGGCGATCAGCTGGCTATCCACAGGCAAGCCTGCAGCGCACAAGGCATTTTTGTAGCCTTCAAGGCGATCGCAGGCATCTGTGATGGTCAGCATGCCTGTGATGTGCGCAATACGCCGCCTGCCCAACCGAATCAGATGTTCCGTGGCGATCTCAGCAGCGCGCAAGTTATCGATGCTGACGTAGCTGGCGTTCTCAAGCTCGCCAAAAGGCCGATCGATCATCACGAACGGCTGCCGCAAGCGGCTGAGCTTATCGTAGAGCGGATGATCGTTAGGCAGCGAGACGAAAATCAAGCCGTCCGTCAGATACGGATTGGAGAGCTTGCGCATCAAGTGCTGGTCATCGTGCGTGACCTCGCCGAGCCACATCAGCATGGCGTAATCCAACTGCCGAATGGCTTCGCCCAGGCCTGCCAGGATCAGCGGGTAGTAGTTGTTATCGCTGAGGAAGACGTTCGCTGATGTGGGGATGACTACGCCGAGAATATCGGTGCGGCGTTTGACCAGAGCGCGCGCGGCCGTGTTGGGATGGAAATTCTCTTGCTCGATGATGGCCAGGACGTGTTGGCGTGTCCGCTCGCTGACATGCGGCGAGTCGTTGATGACTCGCGAGACCGTTGAGCGTGAGACGCCTGCTTTGCGCGCGATACTCTCTAGATCCAAACGTTCGCTCATCGCCGAAACCTTCAACTGGTCTTTCTGGGAGCGCTCCTAGTATACCAATTTTGAGAGCGCTCCCAAAAGGCTAAATACCAGTTTAAGGCCTCTTGAAGCGCCTGTCAAGAGGATCGGAAGAATGTGAAGCAAAATTCACATTTGCGCAAAGCCGCCGTACCAGCGCACGCGCCGTACGCCGCCAACACCGACTGTCAGGCAAATCTCGCGCGGCTCATCGGGCAGCAAATCCAGCAGGTTATCGTCCCAGCGCCCATCGGCATCTTCTGCCTCGAGCCAAACGCCGCGCACAGGCCTATCCGTGCTCAGCCGATAACGCCCTTCGCCAAGCGCCGTCACGGTCAGGCGCGCCGCGCTATAGTCAACGCTGTGTAGAGGTTCTGGGAAGCGTGCCGTGCGCGCCACAATCTGCTCGCCCTGCCATAGCCGCGCCGACCAAACGCACAGCTCGGCGCTTGGCGCGCTATGGGTGAGCAACAGCGTGGCGCCGTTGGCGCCGATTGGCACAACCGCGCGTATCTGATCGCGCAGCTCGCCATCAAGCGACCAGCAATCGAGCTGCAGCGTTGCCTCGAGCAGCTGCAAGCGCTGACTGACTGCCCAGCAGGTCACTTTGGGCCCTTCGGCGCTCAGGATCAGCGCTAGAGGCGCCAAAGCGCGCTTGACGCGATAGTAGGCAGGTTTCGGACGCAGGTAGTAGTCCACTAGTGCCCAGCTGATGGCGGGATAGCAATCGTTCAGCTGCCAGATCAAGGCGCCGCCGATGTAGCGCTTGCCATGCTCGCGCCAACCGAGCCGCCAGCTCTCAAAAGCGGCTGCGGCCGCTTCAGCCTGCACTAGCTGTGTCAGATAGGCATATTCGGGCAGCGCATCAGCGAGGCCGACGTTGCGCGTCAGGTAATGATTCAAGCGCATGAAGCCTTCACTTGCCTTGTTGTGATAGCGCAGCGCGGCGCTCTCAAGCGTCCGCTCTTCAGGCGCCGTGAAGGCTTCAAGCGTCGGCAGGATGGGCAAGGCTTGCATGCCGAACTCGCTGATGAACCGTCCGCTATAGCGCGCATAATCTTGATAATCCGCTATGTTGCCATGCCAAATTTCCCAAGTGTGCCTATCGCCAACAGTTTGATCCATCACGCTTTTGCCGCCATAGGGGCTGCCTGGCCAGTACGGTCGCGTCGGATCGTGTTCGGCGCAGAGTTTTGGCAGAAGGCGTTCATAAATCTCGCGGGCAGGGAAAGCCGTCTGTGCGAAGGCGCCGCTGAAATCAGGATCGTAGGCTTGCAGCGACTCGGCAATTTGGTAATCTTCGTTGTTGCCGCACCACAGCACGATGCAGGCATAGTGCCGCAAGCGCTTGAGCTGCGCTAGTGCCTCGGCGCGCACATTCTCCAAGAACTCCGAATAGGCAGGGTACATCCCGCAAGCAAACATGAAATCCTGCCAGATCAGCACGCCAAGCTCATCGCACAACTCGTAGAAGGCCTCGTCTTCATAAATTCCGCCGCCCCAGACCCGCAGCATCAGCATGTTGGCTTCAACAGCCAGCTTCAGCCATTCGTGATAGCGCGTCGCCGTCAGGCGCGGCGTGAAGCTATCAGCTGGAATCCAGTTGGCGCCACTGCAGAAGATCGGCACATTGTTGATCTCAAAGTAGAAGGATGTGCCTGCCTGATCGGCGAGTGGCGCCTGCACTAGACGCACCTTGCGCAGCCCAAGGCGCACATCGCGTCGATCTAGCACGCCTCGCGCGCCGATCAGCTCCGCCACGACACGATAGCGCGCTTGCGCGCCGTAGCCATGTGGATACCACAGGCGCGGTGCCTTGAGCGTGAAGGTATGCCGCACTGCGCTATCGAGCGGCGCCACCTGCACTGATTCAATCAACGCGCCTGATGGATCGTAAAGCGTCAGGCGCGCTGACTCAGCCTCGCCCTGTATATGGGCTTGCACAAGCAGGTCGGCGCGTGCCAGATCGTCGCTCAGTGACGGCTGCACGTGCAGCTCAGCGATGCGCGCCTGGTAGGCTTCTACGTAGAGCGGACGCCATATGCCCGCTGTCAGTAGCCTTGGGCCCCAGTCCCAGCCGTAGTGATACTGCGCCTTGCGCACATAGACGCGGCTTGGATCGCCGTTCCAGACAGCGCGGACGCCATGTTGCGCTTCAAGCGCCTTGCCGCGCCGCAATGCCGATTCAAAGCGCACTGCTAGCCGATTCTCGCCTGCGCGCAAGTGCGCCTTGGCGGCTGCGCGCTGCGGCACGAACATGTTTTGGCTGCTCAGGATGTGCGTGCCGTTCAGATAGACCTCAGCGAAGGTGTCCAAGCCTTCAAAGCACAGCTCCACATAAGGCTGTGCTAGCTGCTCTGCGCTCAGCTCAAAGGTGCAATCGTAAAGCCAATCGCGTTCGCCGATCCATTGCACTGCAGCTTCGTTCAGGCCGAAGAAGGGATCGGGAATTTGCCCGTTGCGCAAAAGGTCTAAATGCACGCAGCCTGGCAGCTGCGCAGGCTGCCAGCCATCAGGCACCTCGAGCGCTTGATGCAAGTCATCTTCAGGCGCCAGCGCTCGGAAGCGCGCCCGATCGATCAAAAGACGCTGTAAGGGCATGGCTCACTGCACCTGCACAGTCAAGGCTTCAAGGTCGCTGACCATGTCATCGATGATCTGCAAGCCCTGTTGCCAGAAATTCGGATCGTTCAAATCGACGCCCGCTTTGGCGAGGATATTCTCAGGCGAATCCGAGCCGCCGCTGGAAAGCACATCGAAGTAGCGCGGCACAAACGACGCGCCTTCTTGCTTGTAACGGCTGAAGAGCGCCAACACCAGTAGCTCGCCAAAAGCGTAGGCATATACATAGCCAGGCGTGTTGACGAAGTGCGGCACGTAGCTCCACCAAATGGCATAGTCGTCGCGCAAGGTCAGGCTCTCGCCGAACATGGCGCGCTGTGTCTCTAGCCAGAGCGCGTTCAGGCGCTCGGTCGAGAGTTCGCCTTCAGTGCGGCGCGCCGTATGAACTGCTTCCTCGAAGCGGTTCATGCTGATCTGACGGAAGACTGTGGCAAAGGTATCCTCGATCTTGCTCGCCAACATTGTCAAGCGCACTGACGGATCGTTCTCGCGCGCCATCAGATTGTTGAAGACTAGCATCTCGCCGAACACAGAAGCCATCTCGGCTGTGGTCAAGGGCGTGTACGCGCCGAAGATGCCGTGCGGCCGTGAGAGGTACATATGAATGCCATGACCGAGCTCATGGGCTAACGTCATGACGTCGCGCACAGCGCCCGTGTAATTGACCAAGATGAACGGATGCGCGCTTGGCACAGTTGGGCTGGCGAAGGCGCCGCCACTCTTGTTGGGCATGACGGGCGCGTGAATCCAGTTGTGCTCAAAGAATTCGCGGGCGATTTCCGCCATGCGCGGCGAGAAGGCGCCAAAAGCATCCAGCACAACGTTGCGCGCCGCTTCCCAGGTGTAGTGCGTCTGGGCGCTAGGCAACATGGCGTAGCGGTCGTAGTCGAACAGCTCATCCAAGCCGAGCAGGCGCCGCTTGATGCCGTAATAACGCGAGACGATGTCATAGCGGCTGGTCACGGCGCTCACTAGCGCTTGCACAGCTTCATCGGTCGTCTCGTTGGCCAGGTTGCGCGCGCTGAGCCAGGTCGGATATTTGCGCAGCCGATCTTCGCTGGCTTTATCGGCCAGCAGCGTGTTGAACACGAAGGTCAGCGTGCGCAGATGCGGCCGCAAGCCTGCTGTGATTGAATCGGCAGCGCGCTTGCGCACATCGCGCTCAGGCGCGTAAAGTTGGCGCATCACGAGTGATTGCGGCACCTGCTGGCCTTCCCATTCGTATCGGATGCTGCTGACAGTCTCAGTGAAAAAGCGAGCCCAGGCATCGCGCCCTGTGACGGCTTTCTCGTTCAGGATTTTCTCCTCAGCTTCGCTGAGTAAGTGTGGGCGATAGCGCAGTTGCTTGCGCAGATAGTGGCGGTAGCGGCTGAGCGCGGGCGCATCGGCAACCTTGGCGCCTTCTTCGCTCACGTGTGTCCATTCCAGCATGAAGAAGAGCAGCGTCTGGTCAAGTTTTGAGTCGGCCTCGCGCACACGCTGCAGCAAAGCGCCACGCACAGGATCAGCGGTATTGGTCGTCCAATGCAGGTGCGCATAAGCGCTCAGCTTGCCGATTTTCTCATAGATCGCCTCTAACTCGCCCAGCGCTTCAGCCAATTCGGCAGCGCTCAGGCTAGCCACGCGCCCGTGATAGCGCTCGGCAAAGCGCTCGGCCTGCGCTTGAACATCGGTCAAGTCGCGTGAGATAGCGGAATCCTCAGGGCTGGCATAGAAAATGCTCAGATCCCAGATCACGTTCTCTGCACCAGTTGTCTGATTCATAAAGCGCCTCTGTCGCTTTCAAATAGCTCAAGATAGGCTCGATCATAGCGCCTATTGGGCACAATCGCACGCCTTAAAGCGCCCTTTTGCCAAAATCCGCCCAAAGATGGATGTTTGCCAATTCCAACTTTTTCAGGTGAAAATAATCGCAGATTTTCTGATGCACTGAAAGGACGGTCAGGATGAACCGTTTGCAGCATGCCAGTTCGCCCTATTTGCGGCAACACGCCACTAATCCAGTGGATTGGTACGAGTGGTGCCCAGAAGCTTTTGCGCGTGCTCGGGAACAGGACAAGCCGATCCTGCTCAGCATCGGCTATAGCGCCTGCCATTGGTGCCACGTTATGGCGCACGAGTCTTTTGAAGATGCCGAGACGGCCGCCATTTTGAACCGCGACTTCATCAACATCAAGGTGGATCGCGAAGAGCGGCCTGATCTGGATGATATCTACATGCAGGCGACTCAAATCTTCACGCGTGGGCATGGCGGCTGGCCGATGACCGTCTTTTTGACGCCTGAAGGCAAGCCTTTCCATGCGGGCACTTACTATCCCAAAGAGCCCGTGCGCGGCATGCCGACCTTCAAGCAAGTCTTGGCGGCTGTCAGCGACGCTTGGCGCAATCGGCGCGATCAGGTCTACCAGGTGGCTGAACAGGTGACCGAAGGCTTGCAGCGCGATCTGCTCGGCTTGGGCGAGTCGGCTAGCCCATTGGATGCAGCTTTGCTGGAAGATGCTGTGCGCGCAGCCATCCGCGATTTCGATCCCGTCTATGGCGGCTTATCGCGCAGCCAACCGAAGTTCCCTACGCCGATGAACTACGAATTCCTGCTGAGCATGACGCCTTACCTGGGCGATGAAGGGCTGCGCCAGCGTGTGCTGGAAGTGGTCGCTTTCTCGCTCAAGAAGATGGCCTGTGGCGGCATTTACGATCAAGTTGGCGGCGGCTTCCACCGCTATAGCGTGGATCGCCTGTGGTTAGTGCCGCATTTCGAGAAGATGCTCTACGATAACGCGCAGCTGAGCCGCTTATACCTGCACGCTTGGCAAGCCACAGGCATGCCGTTCTTCAAGCGCATCGCTGAAGAGACCTATGACTACTTGCTGCGCGAGATGCAAGCGCCTACAGGCGCCTTCTATAGCAGCACTGATGCCGATAGCGAAGGCGAAGAAGGCAAGTTCTTCGTCTGGAGCTTGGAAGAGCTGCGCGCCGCTTTGCCGCCTGAGATCGCCGAGTCTGCTGTTGCTTACTGGGACGCAACCGAGAGCGGCAACTTTGAAGGGCGCAACATCCTGCATGTGCCTGCTGAGCCAAGCCAAGTGGCGCTCAGGCTGGGCATTCCGCTAGAGACGCTGGAGAGTCACATTGGGCAGGCGCGCCAGCTCTTGCTCAACAAGCGCCTCTCAGAGCGCGTACCGCCACATCGCGATGAGAAAATTCTAACGGCTTGGAACGGCTTGGCGATCGCCAGCTTTGCTGAAGCGGCGCGCGTGCTGAAACGCCCTGATTACGCGCAAGCGGCCGCTCGGGCTGCCGACTTCATCCTGGAGAGCTTGTACCAAGATGGACGCTTGCTGCGCAGCTATCTCTTGACGCCTGAAGCAGCCCAAGGCGATCCGCTGGGCGCCGAGCATGGCGCTAGCCTAGCGCGCTACAACGGCTATCTTGAGGACTACGCCTGCCTGATTGACGCGCTGATCCAGCTGTATCAGACGACTTTTGAGCCGCGTTGGCTAGAAGAAGCTGTGACGTTAGCCGAGACAGTGCTGATACACTTTCCTGCTGAAGATGGCGGCTTCTACGATACTAGCGACGATCACGAGCAGCTGATCACGCGGCCGCGCAACTTGCAGGATAACGCCGTGCCGAGCGGCAACAGCGTCTTCGCCAAAGTGCTGCTGCAGTTGGCTGCCTACACAGGCGAGACGCACTATAGCGCTTCGGCTGAGGCGATCTTGAAGCCATTGGTGAATGCCATGCGCGAATATCCTCTGGCATTTGGCGAGATGCTCTGCGCGGCACGCTTGCTGGTGCATGGCGTCCAAGAGGTAGCTATCATCGGTGCCACTGAAGCACCGCAGACAATCGCTCTGCTGGAGGTAGTTCAGCGCGGCTACTACCCGAATGCAGTTGTGGCGCACGCGCCCGATGAAGCCGAGGTTTTCCCGCCACTTCTGGTTGAGCGGACACCGCTCGACGGGCAGCCGACAGCTTACGTATGCCGTCAATTCGTCTGCCAGTTGCCCGTCAACACGCCTGAGGCGTTGCGCGCACAGCTGAGCGCCTGATAACGCAAGGCGGGCCGATCAGCTTGATCCGCCCGCCTGTCTCGCAGTTAGCTGCTATCGGCTCACGGCATGACCGAGCCAAGCGTAGCGCAAGCAGGGCAAGCGCCGCCCGGGCGGATGATCGCGTAGCCGCCCATTGGGTCTGTGCCTGTGAAGAACGGGAAGTCCACATTCCAGACGATCATCAAGCGCACACGTCCGCTGCGCGACGCAAGGACGGCTGCTTCGGCTAGCCACTGGGCTTGCTGCGCCACAGTCACGTTCTGCGCCCAAGCAAAGCCGCCTGGCAAGGCGCCGTAGCCTTCAGGCGAGAGATAGCCCAGCTCGGTGAAGCACGCCGGCTTGCCCGGGAAGCCCGCCAAGGCGCGATTGAGCTGCGTGGAGAAGTAGCGCGTTGGATAGTTATCGCGCGGATCGCCGCTGGTCTGATTCGGGCTGACGATGCCTTCGTTGTAGTGAACGCCGACGCAGTCAAGGTACTGTGCGGCGCCCGCTTGGGCCATCTCCAGCATATAGACGTCGTCGTTCCAGTAGGCTGCTGTCTTGCCGCCTGGGCCTGCGGCGCCAGTGGGCGCGGGCGCGCCGCTGATGACCAAAGTGTTCGGATTGCGCGCCTTGATGGCGTTATAGGCTTTCGCCAACAGCTCAACGTACTTGGCGGGATTGATCTGGCCATTGGGCCACTCGCGGTCGAGGTTCATCTCATTCCAGACCTCGATGCCGTCAGCGCCGGCGCCTGCTAGCTCTGCCACATACCCTGCATACTGATCGAAGAAGCCAGGCACCAAGATATCCTCAGGCTTGCCGACCACTGAGAGCAAAATCTTGAAGCCGTTCGCCTTGGCCGCGGCAATGTGGCCGAAGGCAGCGCCGTCGCCTGGACGGACTTGCTTCTTCACCCAGCGCATTTTGGCCTGCTTCATAGCTGCAACCGTGCCAGGGCCGAGCTCCAGCACATGACCGCCAAGCTCGAAGCCACCGCCGGCTGCGGAGCCCGCTGCTGGCGGCAAATTGCTGCCACCTGGCGCCGTACCTGCAATGCCGCAATCGTAGACGCGCTGCAGGTCATAGGTCACGCGGATATCGTAGCGATTCGGATTGCCCAGCGGCTGAATGATGAATTGGTAGCCGGCTGTATTGCCCTTGAGGACAGTCTCGCCAGGAGGCGGCGGGCAGCCGAGCGCAGTATCAGGGAACAGCGCCAATTCCCACGTCCAACTCGTGACGTAGCGCAAGTTGGTGTTGATCTTGCGCGAGAGATAGTTGCGCGCCACATTGAAGGCCTGCCATTCGCGCGGCGCGACAGTGGCATCGGCTGCTGGCGGCGCTTCAGGCGTGGCAACGACCGCAGGCGGCGCACTGCCGCCAACAGGCGTCGCCGTCACGATAACGATCATCGGCGTTGGCGTCGGGTTCTGAGCGTTCGTAACGCTCACAGCAGGCAAGCCAAACATCATCAAGGCGATGCTGAGCGCCGTGAGCGCCACTACGAACTTGTTCACTCTCAAAGCCATAGAAACCACTCCACACAGATTTCACTGTCAGATTGCGCTTGAGTTACATCTTGCAGCAACGCCATAGCATAACTGCAAAGTGCGCGCTTGTCTAGGCTACGTAGGAAAATCGTCAGAGAGCCTGGCTCAGGGACTAGGCGGTCGGAAGCGCCCTGTGCGGATTTCCTCAAGCCGATCTTGGGCAGGCGTGTAGCGCGGATTGATGCTCAGCACGCGGCGGAAGGCGCGTTGCGCTTCTTCGAAGTTGCCTTGCGCCGCTAGAGCCATGCCGCGCCAATAGTGCGACTCCTCTAAATCGCTGGAAGTGCCAAGCGTGGCATCAGCGAGCGCGATCACCTCGTTGTATTGCCCAGCGTAGTAGTACGCCTCGTACATAGTGAACTGATACCACAGCATGCGCCATGGCAAGCCTGAGCCGACGCTGCGGGCGCGGTCGAAGGCGCGCACGGCGTTGCGATAATCGCGCAGCAGCACGTAACTGCTGCCCATGTTGAACCAAGCGAAGGGATTATCGGGCTGAAGCGAGGCTTCTTCCTTAGCGCGGCTGAGCGCATACTGGATGCTGTAGGTCACGTCTTGGTGCGCGCCGAGCAGGATCGCCAATTCGCGCTCGCGCTCAGCAGGATAGACCACGATGTAAAGCCGATTGAACTGCTGCCAGCGCTCGTCAATATCGCGGTAGTTCTCCCAGCGCGCGCCGCGATAGGTATCCAGCACGTGGAATTCGCTGCGAGCGTCATCGTAGCCTTGAATGGTCAGGTAGTGTCCCATCCAGCCTTCGCCCGCCACAAAGTAGCCTTTTTCCAAGATGACGCCAAAACCATTGGCGACCAGCCGTTTGATCAAGCTCAGATCGCCGCCGACACGCATGAGCGCCTTGAGCGGGATACCGCGCTCCTTGTTCAGATGCTCGTTGACGTAATTGACCATCTCCCAAGGGCTGACGTTGCGATCTTCGGTGCTTGGCTTCAGGTAGCGCGTCACCTCATCCTTGGCGATATTCAAGCCCATGTAGTAGAGGACTTGTGTCAAGTTCGCGGGCCCGCAGGTGTTCCAAGTTTGCTGCACAAAGCGGAAGCCCTGACCTTGCCAGGCTACGGGGATCGGAACCTCAGTTGGGACAGGCGAAGGCGGCAGAGTCGGCGTGGTAGTGGCGGTCGGCAACGTCACTAATGGAAGAGTTGGGAAGGGCGTGGGCGTTGCAGCCCGCGCGGCGATCACGGGCGTATTAGTGACCAAGACGGAGGTCGGGCCGCGGCTCGGCGTGTTGGGCAGGCGGCGCGTCGGCGCTGAGGCGATGTTCTCAGCATTGCCGCCTGCCTGCAGTGCGCCGCCTAGTTCGGCTGTTGGGCTGGCAGGCACCGTTGCCAAGAGCGCGAGTGCGTCATCATTGCGATTGGCAGCGGTTGGCAAGGCATCGGCGCTATAGGCACGCGTTGGCTTGAAGGCCTCCAGCAGCGGCACACGGTTCATCCAAATGACCTGTTCGCTGGTCGGCAAGCTGCGGAACCAGATCGGCGTGACGATCAGCACAAGGAAGGCGATGCTAGTGAAGAGAATCATGCTGAGGCCAAGGCAGCCTAAGCCGAGCTTGAGCCAGAGCAAACGCGGCGGCGCCACGTAAGGCGCGCGCCGATAGGGCGCTTCAGCGATCATCTGATCAGACATAGCCACACTTCGAAGGCGCAGTGAAGGTCACATATGCGCGCTTTCCTGTAAAATGTCTCGAACATGATAGCGCAAAAGGCAGCCTTTTGCCGAACGCTTAGAGAACGCTTATGTTGGATTTGCAAAAGCGCGTATTGGACTTCTGCCGCGCTGAGCGGCTTTTTGTGCCTGCTGAGCGCGTTGTGGTAGCCGTCTCAGGTGGCGCCGATTCATTGGCGCTCTTGGATATCCTTGTGGCGCTGCAAGGCGAGCTGGACATCGCCTTGCACGTCGCTACGCTAGATCACGGCTTGCGCGGCGCGCAAGGTGCAGCCGACGCCGCCTACGTGGCTGAGATCGCCGCGCGATGGCAGCTTCCTTGCACGGTGGGCAGCGTCGATGTGCCGAGCCTTGCCGCAACTTGGCGGCTTGGCACGGAAGCAGCAGCCAGGCGCGCTCGCTACGCTTTTCTGCGTGACTGCGCGGCACAAATCAGCGCCACGTGCATCGCCACAGCTCATCAGCGTGATGATCAGGCTGAGACCGTGCTGCTGCACTTGATTCGCGGCAGCGGCTTAGCAGGCCTGCGCGGAATCTTGCCTTGCACGCAGCGCGACGGCCTGCGCCTTGTGCGTCCGCTCCTGGCCATTGCGCACGACGAGCTTGTGGCCTATCTAAGCGCGCGCGGCATCGCGCCACGCGAAGATTCGACCAACTATGACCTGCGCTATGCGCGCAACAAAGTGCGCCATGCCATCATGCCGCTCCTGCGCGAGATCAATCCATCTGTGGCGGCCAGCTTGGCGCGCACAGCTGAGACTTTGCGCGATGATTATGCCGCGCTCATGGCGAGCTTGCCGTCATATGCGCCGCCGAGCATTCGCCGCGAGGACTTTTTGCGCCTATTGCCTGCGCAGCAACGCCTGTGGCTGCGCGCCGCTGTGCAGCACCTTGCGCCCGATCATGAGCTGAGCTTTGAACGCGTGGAAGCGGCGCGCCGTTTTGTGGCGCGATTGCGCACAGCTGGTGGCGTGCAGCTGGGCAACGGCCTATGGCTACGCGCTAATCAGGCGCGGCTGCGCGTGCAACGCGGCTAGTCGCCCAGCGGCGGCGTCTTCTGCACGTCGCCTAGGCGCGGCTCAATCTGCGGCGGATTCAGCCACCAGGATTCAAGGGCAGGTAAAACCTCTTCAACGCTCAGCACCACTTGCAGGTACGCTATATCTTCAGGGCGAATCAGAGCATAGCGCGCGAAAATTTCGGCGAAGGCGCGCCAGCCTTCACCGACAGCGATCAGCGGGCGCGGCGGCACTTCCTGCACTTGCAACAAGCTCCACGCCAAGGCGATCTCTGAGAGCGTGCCGACGCCGCCTGGCAAGGCTACATAGGCATCAGGCGTTGTGATCAGATAATTAAGCCGCTCTGCCAGTGTGGCGAACTGTATCTCTTCATGCAGGAATGGATTCGGCGCCAGGCCGCGCGCGCGGAACAGCCCGACCGTCACGCCGATCACGTGGCCGCCTGCTGAGGCCGCGCCTTCGCTGACCGCGCCCATCATGCCGCCATAGCCACCTGTCATCACGGCGTAGCCATGCTGAGCCAGCTGCGCGCCCAGCTGACGCGCCGCAGCATACTCTGGCGTGTCCGCTGCTGTTGAAGCGCTGCCGAAGACTCCGATCACAATTCGCTTCTCTCGATCTGTCATAAAGCCTCACTGCTGCATTTGCCAAAAGTCAGTGCGCCGATCTATGATCAGCGCTATGAGCCACACACCAAAGTCAAATACCTCTTGGGCAGTGCGCCTGAATCGCTGGGCGCTGATCTGGTCGCGGCATTACCTGAAAACGCTGCTGATCCCGCTGGCCATCTTCATTGTCCTGCCGTTTCTAGCGCCTACGCTGATGAAGATCGGCGCCACAGGCCCTGCTGAAGCGATCTACGCCATCTACCGACCGCTCTGCCACACCTTCGCCTTCCGCTCATGGTTTCTGTTCGGCGAACAGACCATCTACCCGCGTGAGAAGGCTGGGCTTGGCACAGCGCTGACCTATGAAGCGATCTTGCCGACTATCATGGCAGAGTTAAAGCGCCTGCCGCCTGCCGATTCGCCCATTCCGCCCGATCAATGGTACGCTCGCGAGTTCCTCGGCGATCCCAAGCTCGGCTATAAGGTTGCCATTTGCCAGCGCGATGTCGCCATTTACCTCGGCTTGTTCATCGGCGGCCTCATTTACGCTATACCGCGTGTGCGGCGCCAGCTGCGCCCTGTGCCGACTTGGCTTTATCTGTGGCTCGGCTTGGCGCCAATTGGCATTGATGGCTTCTCGCAGCTGCTGAGCGGCAGGCTCTGGGAGCTGCGCGAGAGCACGCCAACTTTCCGCGTAGTGACGGGCTTGCTCTTCGGCCTGATGAACGCTTGGCTCGCCTTCCCCTACCTTGAAGAGGTCGCCCGAGAGACAAGGCGTGAGATCGAGGCGAAATTCGCCAAGCGCGCCAAGCGCCTAGGCCAAAAAGCTTGAGCGCGCCGCTCAAGCCATAGCGGCCGCTACCTCGTCGCTAATGCTCAAGTTGCTAGCGACGCTCTGCACATCGTCCAGCTCTTCTAGCTTCTCTAGCAGGCTGGTCACTTGCATGGATTCTTCCAAGCCTAGCTCGATCTCATTCTTGGCGATCCAGCTCAGGCTGGAGTCGGTGATCTTGTAGCCTGCTTCGCTCAGCTTGGTCTCAACAGCAGCCAAAGACTCGCGCGGCGTGTAGACAATGTGCGTCTCTTCGCCTGTCACGACGTCATCCGCGCCTGCATCAGCTGCATCCAAGAGCAGCTGATCGGGATCGACGCCTTCAGCGCTGATCTCGATGTAGCCTTTGCGCTCAAACTGCCAAGCCACGGCGTTGGCCTCAGCTAGGCTGCCATTGGCACGATTGAAGAGCGTGCGAATGGCTGAGAGCGTGCGATTGCGGTTATCGGTCAGCACGTCGATCAGGATCGCCACGCCATGTGGGCCGTAGCCTTCGTAGGTCACTTCTTCCATGACCACGCCGTCATCGCCACTGCCTGCGCCGCGTGCAATGGCGCGATCGATGTTCTCTTTAGGCATATTGGCGGCCTTTGCCTTGGCGATGGCCAGGCGCAGGCGCGTGTTCGCCGCAGGATTAGGGCCGCCTTCGCGCGCTGCAATGGTCAACTCGCGCCCTAAGCGCGTGAAGAGCTTGCCGCGCTTGGCGTCTAATGCGCCTTTCTTACGTTTAATGGTAGACCACTTGCTGTGTCCGGACATAGGAGCCATTCCTCGTGGATTCAAATGGGTTTGGTTACGGTCGGTTGGATACCAATTTAAGCCTTTTCTCTCAGGCTGTCAATCGCTATTCCCGCGCACTCGCCTTCTGCATTATAATCTTCACCAAGGGCGCGAGTATAGACGTTCTGGAGTCACGATGCAGCTGACAGTTGGTCTGGCACAGCTCTATCCGAAAATTGGCGATGTGGCGGCGAATCTGAGGGCGCATTTGGCGCAGATCGAGGCGGCGAAGGCGCATGGCGCGCAACTCTTGCTGTTCCCTGAACTCTCGCTAACAGGCTACAACCTGCAGGACCTGGTCTATGAGGTCGCCATGCAGCCAACAGCCGATAATCCAATCTTTGGGCAACTCTTGGAGGCGAGCGGCGACTACGCGATGGACCTAATGGTCGGCTTTGTGGATACCGATCGGCGGGCGCGTTATTTCATCGCTGCAGCCTACCTTTCGCAAGGCAAAGTGCTGCACGTCCATCACAAGGTCTACTTGCCGACCTATACGATGTTCGATGAAGGGCGTTATTTTGCCTGGGGCGATTCCGTGCGCGCCTTCGAGACGCGCTTCGGGCGCTTCGGCATGTTGATCTGCGAGGATTTCTGGCACGCTTCGCCGCCATACTTGCTTTGGGTCGATCAGGCGGATGTCTTCTTGTTCCACAGCGCCAGCCCAGGGCGCGGCTTAGATGCTTCAGATCGGCTCAGCTCGGCGCGCTGGGTGCAGTTGGTCAATCAGGCCTACGCTAGCTTGTTCACCAGCTATGTGCTGCACTGCAATCGCGTGGGCTATGAAGA